>CABUZE010000010.1 GCA_902495955.1 uncultured Collinsella sp.
ACTGTAACTTTTCCACCGCAACTTATAGGGAGTTGGGTTTTAGAGGCGGGCGAGGTCGTAGGCTTGGGCGGCTGCTTCGCCGACGCAGATGAGGTTGGTTGTGGCTTCCTGGGGGTCGAGCGCTTGGTCAAGAGGCATGGGCCTGCGGCAGACCGGCAGAACCAAGTCGATGCCCCGACCATACACCGCATCCAAATTGTCGGCACGACCGCCCACGACGGCGACCACCGGCTTGCCATATCGCTTCGCACGACGGGCCACGCCCACCGGCGCCTTACCGGCAGCGGATTGCTCATCCATATTGCCCTCGCCCGTTATGACCAGGTCGGTATCGCGCACGCGCTCGTCAAACCCAATCAGATCAAGCACCGTCTCCACGCCCGAGCGTAGCTCCGCGCCGAGCGCTAGCAGTGCGGCGCCCAGGCCGCCGGCGGCGCCGGCACCGGGTACACCGAGCACCGAGCCAAATGTCCGCACACCCTCGGGCGCGCGCAACAACCCCTGAGCCCGCACCCCGGCAATCGCCGCATCGAGCAGGCGGCCATAGCCGACCATCCAGCAGTCGTACCTGCGCAGCACCTCGGCATCACCCGCCGGCAGGCCCTTTTGCCCGCCAAACACTGCAAGTGCCCCACGACGCCCTACGAGCGGATTCTCGACATCCGAAAGCACAACGATACGCACGCCATTCAGCGCCCGAAGCGCCGGTGCCAAATCGATACTCGCCACGTGTTCAAGGCCCGCGAGACCGGGGGCGATATTGCAGCCACACTCATCGACAAGGTGGGCGCCCAGCGCCTGCAGCATGCCGGCGCCACCGTCGTTGGTGGCGCTGCCACCCAAGCCAATATAGATCGTCTTTGCACCCGCGCGAACCGCGCGAAGTATGAGCTCGCCCACGCCATAGGTCGAAGCCGCTAGCGCCGCCGATTCCGTGCAGGGCGAATACCCAATACCCGCCGCCTCGGCCATCTCAATTACAGCCGACTCGTGCTCGCCGTCCACCAGCATCCGGGCAGACACGCGGTCGCCCAAGGGGCCTGCGACTTCACATGCCACGACCTCACCGCCGCACGCGGCAACGGCATCGAGCGTTCCCTCGCCACCATCTGCCAGCGGCAATGCGCGCACCTCGGCATCGGGCCACGCACGGCGCACGCCTTCGGCAACGGCCTCCTCCGCCTGCGCGCTCGAAACGCTGCCCTTAAAGGAATCAATCGCCAGCAGCACACGGCGGGGCCGCCGCTGCACGGGACCAAAGTCGACCGTCTCGTCGGCAAGATTCCCAACACCCGCGAGCGCCTCGGCGTGGGCGGCATGTGCCTCAAGATCGGCCCCACAACCGCAGCCAGCACCATCGGTGCCACGCAGCCCACTAAAATAACCGCTTAGCACCGCGCGGCACTCGTCTGCCAGCACGCCGGCGGTCACATTAAACCGATGATTCAGGCGCGAATCGGCATTCAGGTCATACAGCGAACACAGCGCGCCGGCCTTGGCATCGGCCGCGCCATACACGCAGCGCCCCACGCGCGCGTTGACCATAAGCCCCGCGCACATGCAGCAGGGCTCGAGCGTCACGTAGACCGTGCAATCGGAGAGGCGCCAACGACCGAGCGACTGCGCGGCGGCACATAGGGCCGCAAACTCGGCATGCGCCGAAGGGTCCTGGTCGAGCTCGCGGCGATTATGCGCCCGCGCGACAATCTCACCCGCGCGCACCACTACGGCACCGATCGGCACCTCGCCCACCGCAGCGGCGGCGCGCGCCTCCGCCAGTGCCTCGCGCATGAACTTCTCGTCGATTTCGGTGGTCGTCATCGTTCGCCTTCCCTGTTGCAAATTCAAAACGATGCTATCATTACGACTCACGGAGAGATGGCAGAGCGGTTGAATGCGGCGGTCTTGAAAACCGTTGAGCGCGAGAGCGTTCCGGGGGTTCGAATCCCCCTCTCTCCGCCACTTCTAGTGATGCACCGGCGTCATGGTTCGCTCAAACAGCGCATCGACCACGTCGGCGATTTCGGATCGGCGCTCTAGTACGTGGCCCGATTCCCACCACATGGTAAAGAGCCGAATAATGCCGCCGGCGACAAACTCAGACGTCGTCTCGAGCGATACGGGCGCGAGCGCGTCCTCGTCAAGCGCACTCATCACGCGCCCGTGTATGGAGCGTGCGATGCGGTCGCAAATCATGCTGGTCAGCATACCCGACATACTGCTCGCCAAAATGTTATCCATGAGCTGCTCATGCGCCAGAATCAGATCCATAGCATCGGCGAACACTTCGTGGCGAAGCGCGCGTACGTCCTCGGCGCCCTCCGCGCCATCCGCATCAGCCCGCTTTTGCGGCAGGCCCGACATGAGTTCATCGATATAGAAGGCAAAGTAATCGTTTTTGTCGCGGAAGTGCTTGTAGAACGTCGTCCGACGAATCATAGCGCGGTCGCACAGCATGGCAACCGTCACGTCCTCAAACCGATGCTCTTCGAGCAGCTCGGTAAAGGCCTCGAACAGGGCCCGATAGGTTTTCTTGATGCGAAGGTCCATATATATCGCCCTCCTCAAGGAGAAGACAACGCTCACTAATCTGTCGCATATCTTACACCTGTATCGCCCACCCCCTGGCGAGTGGCCTTACCTTGGTGGAAACATAACGCTTACCGGAAAGTTCGGTATCGCCAAAGGTTGCGGGTATACTAGTAGCGTTACACCAACGGCAGCCGGCGGAAGACGCCGCGGCCATTCGAAACGGAGACACCATGATTCCCGTCATCATCGGTATCGTTGTTGTCGTTGTGATTGTCTGCGCCATCGCCGGCATCTACAACAACATGGTCACCAAGCGCAATCGCATTGATAACGCCTGGCAGAACATCGACACGCAGCTGCAGCGCCGCAACGACCTGATCCCTAACCTGGTCGAAACCGTCAAGGGCTACGCCAAACACGAGCAGGACACGCTTGCCGCCGTGGTCAACGCGCGCAACGCCGCCGTAAGCGCCACCACGCCCGAAGCCAAGATGGAAGCCGACAACGTGCTGACCGGCGCCCTGCGCCAGCTCTTCGCCGTGGCCGAGGCTTACCCCGATCTTAAGGCGAACACCAACTTTACGCAGCTCCAAGCCACGCTCGAGGACACCGAGAACAAGGTGAGCTACGCGCGTCAGAGCTACAACGACTGCGTGCTTAGCTACAACAACGCCATCCAGACCTTCCCGGCCGTCATCTTTGCCGGCATCTTCCAGTTTAAGGAGCGCCAGGGCTTCGAGGCCGCCGAAGCTGCCCGCCAGGCACCGACCGTCAAGTTCTAACAGATCCGCAGCGTATCCTTAATCGGGTATATGCATAAACCGCCCCGTCGAATGCATACTTCGACGGGGCGGTTTCCTTTGTTGCGAAGGTCCCCCTCTAAGCACCGTGCATTTTTAGGAGTATTCAACATAACCAAGGACTTCGGGCGCCACGATAAATGCCAAAGACCGCGAATATCCCTGCAAATCAAACGCTGTCAGCCCATAACCCCGCCCATCATTCGTAGAAAACATCGAGAAATCCCGATTTTTCGCCCGAAGTCGGTATGCAGTGGCCTTCGATTGCAGAATACTCGCAAAAATGCACGTCGCCACCACCCCCACATGGCGCGAACCAAAACAAAAGCGCGGCAAAAGGCCGCGCACCATCTCTATTCAGATCTATATTGCCCGTAACGACTGCGCCGAGGTAACGCAGGCCCGGGGGTGACCTTCCTTTCCGGCGCACTCCGCAGGACGAAAGAACCCCCGCCGCACGTAGTGCGCAGCGGGGGTTCTTTCATGTCCGAGGACGCGCCGGAAAGGAAGGTCGCCCTCGGGCCGGACATACAAGACAGCTTACGCGACGGTGTAAACCCAGTTGTGCTTATCCTCAACAGCACCAGACTGGATGCCCGTCAGAGTCTCGCGGAGCTTCTTCATCACAGGACCGATCTCGGTGTAGCCAGCCGGGAAGGTCACAGTCTCGTCGGCACCGTAGACCTTGTTGTCGATCTCGCCGACCGGGGAGATAACGGCAGCGGTGCCGCACAGACCGCACTCAACAAAGGTGCCGGCCTTGACCTCGGCCCACTCGACGGGTCGCTGATCGACGGTCATGCCCAGGTCCTCAGCGACCTGAACGAGCGAACGGCGGGTGATGGAGGGCAGGATGGAGTCGGTGTGCGACTGCGGGACGACAAGCGTGCCGTCCTCCTTCACGAACAGGACGTTGGCGCCACCGGTCTCCTCGACATAGGTGCGGGACTCGGAGTCGAGATACAGGTTCTCGGCATAGCCCTCGCGGTGAGCCTCCATCGTGGGCTTCAGGGACATGGCGTAGTTCAGGCCGGCCTTGATGTTGCCGGTGCCGTGCGGTGCGGCGCGGTCGTACTCGGAAACACGCAGCTTGACAGGCTTGAGGCCACCCTTAAAGTACGGACCGACCGGGGTCACGAGAATGCGGAACGTGTACTCAGGAGCGGGAGCCACGCCGATCACGTCACCGGAGCCGATCATAAACGGACGCACGTACAGGGTTGCGCCGGAGCCGAAGGGCGGGACCCATGCGGCGTTGGCAAAGACGACCTGCTTGACGGCCTCGACAAACTTGTCCTTGGGGAACGGGGGCATCTCGAGGCGCTGGGCAGAGTTATACATACGCTCGGCGTTCATGTCGGGACGGAAGCAGACGATGCTGCCGTCCTCGGCGGTGTAGGCTTTCAGGCCCTCAAAGACCTCCTGACAGTAGTGGAAGATGCCGCCGCACTCGGAGACATGCAGGGTGTGGTCGGTGGTCAGGCCGCCCTCGTCCCACTCGCCGTCCTTCCAATGGGCCTCGTAGCTGTAATCGGTCTTCATGTAGCCAAAGCCGAGGCTACCCCAATCGATATCCTTCTTCTCGACAGTCATATGTCGCTCCTTACATACACGGTTGCATACTCGCGAACCCGCACGCAAGGACCGAAGCCGGCCGCGTCGCAACGTCGCATACCCGGAAGCGTAGAGCCGGGCCAGGACACGCGGGCAGCATCAAAGCCGATGGCACGTCGATTCGCATGCAGGTGATTGTACTCCCCGCACGCCTTGGATAAAACGCTTTTCTTTAACTAAGTAAAGTATTTTCATTTGCCTTCAACACAAAAGGCCCGCCATCGAATCCGATGACGGGCCTTGGAATTAACGTCCGAAAACAAGCTCGGACTAGGCGTTCTTTTTACCGAGCTTAGCCTTAACCAGACCGACCACGGTCGGGATAATCGACACGGCGACAATCCCGATGATCAGCAGCTCAAAGTGCTCCTGCACAAACGGAATGCCACCAAAGAAGTAACCCAGCAGCGTAAAGACCGTCGACCAGGTAATGCCACCCAGCACGTTAAAGACGACAAAGTTGCGCCAGTGCATGCCGCCCATGCCGGCGATAAAGGGCACAAAGGTGCGGATAAACGGGAAGAAGCGACCGAGGAAGATGGCCAGATGGCCCCACTTATCCAGGAAATCCTCGGACTTTTTGATGCGCTCGGGCGTCATGGCCTTTACCTTGCCCGAGGCGATGATCTTGCGGCCAAAGAAGTGGCCGATCATAAAGTTGCACTGATCGCCTAGGATGGCTGCAGCCCATGCGGTGGCCAGAAGCGCCACGATGTTAAAGCCACCGTTATGGGCAAAGAAGCCCGAGGCAAACAGCAGCGAGTCGCCGGGAAGAAACGGGAAGAACACCACGCCCGTCTCGATAAAGATGATCAGGAACACACAGCCGTAGGCCATGAGCGGGCCGGCGGCGATCCAGCTGGCAATCGCAGTGCGCGGGTCCTTAAGCAGCTCGGCGATAAAATTGATGAAACCCATGAAGTAAAACCTCTCAGTTGTGGGCGCGGACACGTCCAAGTTGACCAGTATACGGTTGCGGCGCCCCCTCGTGCGCAACCCCACAAAAGCATGACTCCATTACCAGCAAGTTTGCATAACTGACACTTATCGCCCAAAGCAAAGCAAGATTGTTCTTCCTAATCCCTAGCAAATCGCTATACTTTAGTGAATCGCATTGTCACGGCGCTAAGGGAGGGCGGCCGGTGAGCTTTATCAATACCATTCGTGAGGACATCAAGACCGTCCAGGCGCAAGACCCCGCCGCGCAAAACGGTCTGGTCATCTTCCTTTCCTACCCCGGCTTGCACGCCAAGTGGAACCACGTGCCCGAGCACTGGCTGTGGGAACACGGCCATCGATCTCTCGCCCGTGTGCTCTCGCAAATCACCCGCCACATCACCGGCGTCGAGATTCATCCCGCCGCGCAGATCGGCAAGCACTTCTTTATCGACCACGCCATGGGCGTCGTCATCGGCGAGACTGCCATCGTGGGCGACAACTGTGTGCTCTACCAGGGCGTCACGCTCGGCGGCACCGGCAACGAGACCGGCAAGCGCCACCCCACCCTGGGCAACAACGTCACCGTGGGCACGGGCGCCAAGGTGCTCGGCAACATTCGCATCGGTAATAACGTCAAAATCGGCGGCAACTCGGTCGTCGTCAAGGACGTGCCCGACAACTGCACCGTCGTGGGCGTTCCCGGGCGCATCATCAAGCGCAACGGCTGCCGCGTGTTCGAGGAGAGCTTCGACGCCAAGCAGCATCGCGAGTACATGCCCGACGATGCCGCCGAGCAGAGCGCCCTCAACCGTCAGGGCATCACCGAAAACGCCCGTCGCGTCAAAGAACTCGAGCAAGAGGTGGCCGAGCTCAAAGCCCTCGTCGCCAAGCTCGTGGACGAACGCTAGGGCCGCGGGCAACCGTCACAGCATGAACGCCAACACAAAAGGCGCGCCAGGGAATCCGCCCCCGGCGCGCCTTCTTTTCGATGTGACATGCGGGACTGCCCCTTTGTCACCTTATGCGAACTGGCTTAGGTAGAGGTCGGCATAAGCGCCCTCGGCAGCCAGCAGCTCCTTGTGCGTACCCTGTTCGATGATATTGCCGTGATCCATGACCAGGATGAGATCGGCATCGACGATCGTCGACAGACGGTGCGCGATCACAAAGCTCGTGCGCCCGCGCATGAGCGCATCCATGGCACGGCCGATGGCGAGCTCGGTGCGCGTGTCCACGCTCGACGTCGCCTCGTCCAGGATGAGGATCGCCGGGTTGTTGAGCAGCACGCGCGCGATGGTCAGCAGCTGACGTTGGCCCTGGCTGATGCTCTCGGCATCGTTAGCCACACGCGTGTCGTAGCCCTGCGGCATAGTGCGCACAAAGAAGTCGACCTGAGCGGCACGTGCGGCCGCGACAATCTCCTCGCGCGTCGCCTCGGGACAGCCATAGGCGATGTTCTCGGCAATGGTGCCATCGAACAGCCAGGCGTCCTGCAACACCATGCCAAACTGCTGGCGCAGCTCGCCGCGATCCATGCGGCTCGTGTCCACACCGTCGAGGGTAATGCGGCCACCGTCGATCTCGTAGAAGCGCATGAGCAGATTGATGAGCGTGGTCTTACCCGCACCCGTGGTTCCCACCACTGCGATCTTCTGACCCGGCTCGGCGGTAAACGACACGTCGCGCATAAGCGGCTTGTCGGGCGAATATCCAAAGCGCACGTGCTCAAAAGCGACACGGCCCTCCACCTTGCCCGGCAGCTTGGCGGCGGCCGCCGGCAACGGATCGGCTTCCATCTCGGACTCGTCGAGCAGGTCGAACACGCGCTCGGCGCTCGCCAGCGCGCTCTGCAGCGAGTTAAAGGTAAACGACAGCTGCGTCATGGGCTCGGACGCCTCATAGATAAACTGGAAGAACGCCTGGAACACGCCGACGGTCATATGCCCGGCAACCAACATGCTGCAGCCCACAAGCGCAATCACGATTTGCGCCAAGCGGCCGATAAAGCGCACCGCGGGACCGACGGCGTTAATCATAAAGTCGGCCTTGGCACTCACGCGTGCCAGCTCGCCCGAGGCCTGGTGCACCTCGGCAGAACTCTGACGCTCGCGGTTAAACGCGCGAATCACCAGACGACCCGAGTAGCCCTCCTCAACCGCACTCGTAATCTTTGACACCCACTCCTGGCGCTCACCGGTTACGTCATGCGTGCGGCGCGAGACCACCTTGGTCACCAGCAGCGATACCGCCGTAAAGAACAAAAAGACGAGCGTGAGCGGCACGCTAAACACGAACATCACGCTCACGGCGCCCACCACGGTACCGATCGACACCAGAAGCTGCAGCAAGCCGCGCTGCATGCTCTCGGACATCTTGTCCAAGTCGTTGGTCGCGCGGCTGACGACCTCGCCGGGACGATGCGCGTCAAAATAGGCAAGCGGCAGACGATTGAGCTTTTGAGCGATGCGGTTACGCAGACGCAGGTTGAGGCGTTCGGCCACGCTCGACATCAAAAAGCTCTGGAGCGCGTAGAACGAGGCAGCGGCCGTCCAGATCATAAAGTAGATGAAGATGGTCCTGCCGCAGTTCTCCCAGGTGATGCTGAAAGTGGTGTCGTTGGCAAACGCCACCTGAATGTGGCCCCATAGCTCATCGATCACGCGGGCGCTATATGCCGGCGCAGCGGTGTTAAAGATGGCATAGAACACAATGCTCGCGAACACGATATAGAAGCGCCAATGGTCGCCGGCAGCCTCGCTCCACAGGCGGCGCACCGTCGCCCAGGTGTCGCGGGGTTTCTCGTCCTCGTCCTCGTCGTCCACATCGCGCATGCGCTCTGCCTCAGCGCGGGCGCGCTCGTCCTCGGCGCGTTCGTTTTCCTCATAGAGCGCCTGGCGGCGAGCCTCGCGCGCGGCTGCAGCCTTGGCGGCCTCATCCAGCTCGGGCGCTACGGCAGACGTTTCCTCAACCAGTCCCGCGGCAACGGCGTCATCAACGCTGGCCTGCTTCCTGAGCTCCTCGGTCATGCTACTCACCTCCCTTCATCTGCGATTCCGCGATGGCGCGGTACACCTCGCAGGTTTCCATAAGCTCGCCATGCGTGCCCAAGCCCACAACCTCGCCGTCCTTGAGCACGACGATCTGGTCGGCGTGCAAGATCGTCGAGATGCGCTGGGCGATGATGAGCACCGCGGCATCGCGCGTCTCGTCCTGCAGCGCATGGCGCAGGGCGGCATCGGTCTTAAAGTCCAGGGCCGAAAAACTGTCGTCGAAGATATATAGATCGGCGCGCTTCATGAGTGCGCGAGCGATCGCCAGGCGCTGGCGCTGACCGCCCGAAAAGTTCGTGCCGCCCTGGGATACCGGCGTATCGAGCCCCTGCGGCTGATCGAGCACAAAGGTGCTCTGGGCAACCTCCAGCGCATGGAGCATGTCAGCCTCGGTCGCGCCCTCGTTGCCAAAGCGCAGGTTGCTCGCCACCGTACCCGAGAACAGCCACGCCTTCTGCGGCACGCAAGCGATATGCCCGCGAATCTCACCTTGCGAAAGGTCGCGCAGATCGACGCCGTTCAGGCGAATGGTGCCCTTTGTGGCATCGTGGAAGCGGAGCAAGAGCTTGGCCACCGTCGACTTGCCCGAACCCGTCGAGCCCACAATTGCCGTGGTCTGGCCACGGCGACAGGCAAAGCTCAGGTCGCACAGGGTGTCCTCGTCGGCATCGTCAAAACGGAACGACATATGGTCGAACACGGCCACCGCGTCGGCACCATCAACAGGCTCCGCCGCGCACGTGTCCAGCGTGCACTTGCCGTCCACAATGCTCGGCTCGATTTCGAGCACCTGCTGCGCACGGTTGAGGCACGCCGCAGCGCGCGGAAGCGTCAGAATCACCATCTGCGCCATCATCACAAAGAACAGGATCAGGATCGCATACTCCAGCACGGCCGAGATGCTGCCGATTTGCATGGCATGGACGCCCACGCGGTTGCCGCCCACCCACAGCACCGCCACCTCGGCGATGTTCATCAAAAAGAAGCTGGAACTGTCGAGACCCACAAACAGGTGGTTGACCTTGATGGCGTTGGCCGCGTAATCGCTAAACACCTCGTCCAGGCGCTGCTCCTCGTGGCGCTCCTTGTTAAATGCGCGGATGACGCGCACGCCCACGATGTTCTCGCGCAGCACCACGTTCATGCGGTCGATAAAGCTCTGCAGGCGCATAAAGATCGGCGCGGCGTTAGCCACCGTAAAGACCGCCGCCACCAGCACGATCGCAACCACCACGCCCAGCAGCGTGCCCATGGCGGGATCGATGAACCAAGCAAAAATGATGCCTGCCACGGCCAAGAACGGCACCGGCAGCACCAACTGAATCGTCTGAAGGACAGCTTGCTGAATCACGTTGATGTCGTTGAGCGAGCGCGTGATCATCGAACCCGTGCCAAAGCGCTCAAAGTCGCTGGCGGACAGCTCGAGCGACTTGTCGTACACGGCATTGCGGATATCGCAGGCCACGTTGGCGGCCAGGCGCGCCGAAAGATAGCAGCCCAACACCGTGCCGCCGCTGGCCATGCCGGTCGCGATAAGCATGTACAGGCCGTTGCGTAAAATATAGTCGACATCGCCCGTGGTAATACCGGTGTTGACCATGTTCGCCAGCATCGTGGGAACCAACAGCGTACCGACGTTATCTATCAGCACCGCAAACAGCGTCACCGCAACCAGACCGCGGTACGGCCTCATAAACCTCATTAAGAGTCGCATGTGTCCCCCTCGCCCTTATCGTCAGCCTCGTTCTCGGCGGCCACTTGCCGTTTAAATGCCTCGCACTCTTCGTTCAGAACATGGGAGAATTTACCGACCAGGCGCATGATCTCGCGCTGTTCCCACGGCTCGAGCGCTTCGAATGCCTGCTGCTCGGCTTTTTGCGCCGGCAACGCGTAGCGCTTGGCAAACCGCACGCCTTCTTCGGTCAGTCGCACAACCTTGTTCTTACGACTACCCTCGGCAAACTCCAACGTCGCAAGCCCTCGCGCCCTAAGCGTCTTAATCGCCGAATTGATGGTCTGTTTGCTGTAGAACCATTCACTCGTCAGCCGACTCACGGCAACGCTTCCGCCCGCCGCACTCGTGTCGACGAGCATCCAGTAGGCGCAGTCCGAAAGACCGCAGGTGCGTGCGAACTCCGAATAGATACGGTCAAGCCCGTTGAGCATCCGGTCGAAATCGACCAGGCTAACTGCACTATTCATCTCTCCCACCATTCGATAGTCCGAGTTTTGACCAATTTATATCTCTACATTAGTCCGAGTTTTGACTATCGTCAATAAGCTCGTTGTTTATGGTCGGCTCTACATAAGCATATCGACAAAAAAGACCGCCGGCGCGGGGGCGGCGCCGGCGGTTGCAAGAGAATATCGATTGTTGGCTGTTAGGCAGCGACGGCCTCGTAGACCGTGGCGCCCGAGAAGCTGTCGCGCAGGCTCTTGCCGCAGATCCACGGCAGTTCGACGACCTCGCAGACCGTGTTGACCAGCTCGGAGCAGTCAGTAAAGTGGCCCTTATCGTTGAGGGCCTCGCAATCCTGGACACGCCAATAGCCATCGGTGTGCGTGATGTAGTACTCGTGATCGTTAATCGACACGAAAGCGCGCGTCTTGGAACGCAGCAGCTTCAGAAATCCTTCGAAGTCGGTCTCGACGACATCTCCAGCCTGGAACATGATTTACCTCCTGGCCCGGCGCCACCATGGCGCGTTGATAAACGTTGGTGCTCCTTTAGTAAAACCTTTATCAGAGCTTATGCGCACATCATTTAGGCAAGTGGTAAAAAACCGCAGGGTAGACGGGATAAAACGTTTAACCATCCCACCGGTTTATCACATTCTGGCTGAAGTTTTATGCAAACCAACTTTTCCACTTGGTAGCTTGCATTGTG
>CABUZE010000011.1 GCA_902495955.1 uncultured Collinsella sp.
ACCCGCAGATGGTTTCCGAGGAGGAGTTCCTCGCCAAGCTGCCCGAGATCGCCGCGAACGCCGAGCAGGACGCCTGCACGCCGGAGAACCCGCGTGAGACCAAGGCTGCCGACTTCGAGAAGATCCTCAAGGCCTGCTACTACGACACCGACATCGATTTCTAATCGACTCTTGTTATCGTAACGAGGGGCTCCGCACGTATCCGTACGGAGCCCCTTTCTTTTTTCTTTTAGAGAATGGGATAGTTATGGCTGCAATTTTCAATAGCCCCAGCAAGTACATCCAGGGTCCGGACGAGCTCGCCAAGCTCGGCTCTTACGTTGAGCCGCTCGGCGCTAAGGCCCTCGTCATCGTGACGCCTTCGGGCAAGAAGCGCGTCGGTGCCAAGATCGAGGGCGGCTTTGCCGAGGCCAAGGCCGAGCTGCTGTTTGAGGACTTTAACGGCGAGTGCTCCAAGGGCGAGGTCGATCGCCTGGTTGCGCTCGCCCGTGACAACGGTTGCGACATCATCGTCGGCGTCGGTGGCGGCAAGATCCTCGACACCGCGAAGGCCGTCGCCTATTACCTGGAGTCCCCGGTTATCATTTGCCCCACCATTGCTTCGACCGATGCCCCGTGCTCGGCGCTTTCGGTGCTCTATACCGATGACGGCCAGTTCGACAAGTACCTCTTCCTGAAGGCAAGCCCCAACATTGTCCTGATGGATACGACGGTTATCGCGGCGAGCCCGGTGCGCCTGACGGTTTCCGGTATGGGCGATGCGCTCGCAACCTACTTTGAGGCCCAGGCGACGCATGATGCCGACGGTGGCACTTGTGCCGGCGGCAAGGGCGGAATGGCCGGCTTGGCGCTTGCCAAGCTCTGCTACGAGACGCTTATGGCCGATGGCGTCAAGGCCAAGGTTGCGCTGGAGAAGGGTGCGCTCACGCCTGCCGTCGAGCACATCATTGAGGCCAACACGCTGCTTTCGGGCATTGGCTTTGAGAGCTCGGGCCTCGCTGCTGCTCATGCCATCCACAATGGCCTGACGATGCTGCCCGAGTGCCACAGCATGTATCACGGCGAGAAGGTCGCCTTTGGCACTATCGTCCAGCTGGTGCTCGAGGATGCCCCGACCGAGAAGCTCGAGGAAGTCTTGGGCTTCTGCATTGAGCTGGGCCTGCCGGGCACGATGAAGGAGCTGGGCGTTGCCGAGGTTACGCGCGAGAAGGCCATGATTGTTGCCGAGGCCGCGTGCGCGCCCGAGGACACCATGTGCAACATGCCGTTTGAGGTGCCGCCCGAGATGGTCGCAAACGCCATCCTGGGTGCCGACGCGCTGGGCCACTACTATCTCATGGATGAGTAAATCAAGCTAAGGAAGGGGCAAAGCCAGCAGATGGCTTTGCCCCTTTTTGCTATGGTGCAAAGGGGTCAGGTTGCTTTGCACCAATTGTTGTTGATGAAAGGGCGGATTCTCGTATGGCGCTTCCCATGGTTTATGGCGGTCCCGGTCGGTATGTTCAGGGGCCGGGTGAGCTCTCGCGTCAGGGCAGGTATTTGTCATGGTTGGGTTGCGCTGCCTATGTCCTGTTTGACCAGGGCACCGAGGATCGGCTGTGCAGGCAGATCGTCGATGGATTTCTGGACGAAGATCTAAGCGAGCCATTCTTTAAGATCTATAACGGTCCGTGTACGGAAGAGGCCGTTGTTGAAATGGCTAAGGAAGCCCGGGCTGAGTATTGCGACATGGTGGTGGGTATTGGCGGCGGCAAGATGCTCGATATCGCCAAGGCCGTTGCGTTTTATGCCGAGTTGCCGTTGTGCGTATGCCCCACGGCGGCTTCGATGGACGGTCCGTGCAGCGCGATTTCGGTGTTGTATCACGAGGATGGGTCGTTCGACCGCTACCTGATGCTCGAGAAGAATCCAGACTTGGTCGTGGTCGATACCAACGTGGTCGCGGCGGCCCCGCTGCGTATGACGGTCGCTGGCATGGGCGATGCGCTGGCAACGTACTTCGAGGCGCGTTCGTGCGCCGCGGCGCACGGCGTCAACGAACACGGTGGCGCGCCGGGGCACTTGGCTTTGGTTGCGGCTCGTGCCTGCTATGACACACTCATGGAGTGCGGCGTCGCTGCCAAGCGCGATCTCAAAAAGGGCCGTATATCGCCGGCGGTTGAGCGCCTGATCGAGTGCAATATTCTGCTCTCGGGCGTCGGCTTTGAGAGCGGTGGCTTGGCGTTGGCACATGCCATCGCCAACGGGTTGACGATCCTGCCCGAGTGCAAGGCCATGCACGGCGAGGCCGTGGCATTTGGCCTAGTGGTCCAGCTTCGTTTGGAGCGTGCGCCCGAGCTTGATCAGGTGCTCGAGTTTTGCCAGCGCGTCGGCCTACCGACGACGCTCGCGGAGCTGGGACTTGGCGAGATTTCCGTTACCGACCTGATGAGCGTTGCAGATGCGGCCTTTAGAAACGAACGCAATATGGCTAACGAGCAGGCCAAGGTGACCAAACAAAAGCTTGTGCAGCTCATGTGCGAGGCATAGCTTGGCGTTTGATCGATCTTGTGCAATCGAGGCGGCGATAGGCTATAGACTATTTGCCTCAAAGGTGCGCCGCGTGTAATTTGCCCGAGGCGTGGGCCGATAGCGTATCATTATCTCTTGCTTGTTTGCACTGCTCAGGGAGGGGCCGCGCATGGCGCAGGAACACGATCTGTTTGATGACATTATCGAGATCAGCAAGGGTTTCGACTTTCTTAAAAACCCGCTTGGCGGCGTGACCGATGCACTCGATCCGTCGGCGCCGCAGTGGAACCCTGCCGACTACAAGGAGCGCCCGCGCGGCAACACCATTCCGTGCCTGACCTGCAAAAACGAAAAGAGCGGCTGCACCGCGTGCATGGACGCGTGCCCGGTCAACGCTATCGAGGTCGAGGAAGACTCCATCGAGATCCTCGACTCCTGTCGCAAGTGCGGCCTGTGCGCCGCTGCCTGTCCGACCGAGGCGATCATCTCGCCGCGCCTGGCGCCCAAAAACCTGTATGACGACATTGTCTCTGCTGCTACGAGCCATGAGACCGCTTACGTCACCTGCACGCGCGCCCTCAAGCGCATGCCGCGCGAAAACGAGGTCGTCGTTGCCTGCGTGGGCGATATTACGGCCGAGACCTGGTTCTCGGTACTGGCCGATTATCCCAACGTGAGCGTCTACCTGCCGTTGGGCGTGTGCGATAAGTGCCGCAACACCGGTGGCGAGGATATTCTGGGCGAGGCGATTGCGAAGGCCGAGGAGTGGTCCGGCACGGGTATGGGCTTGGAGGTCGACCCCAAGAGCCTCAAGTGCCATAAGCTTCGCGAGTACGAACGCAAGGAGTACATGGAAAAGATTGCCCGCACCACGGGCCTGACGGTGACCAAGCTTAATCCGGCGACGGCGGCGCTGGCCTCGGTGACGCAAAAGCTCAAGGCCCATCGCCATCAGATTACCCAGCTGGAGCGCACGCTCAACACCATGTGCGGCACCACGACGACCAAGCGTCGCCGTTCGCTCACGCACGGGCGGCAGCTGGTGCTCTCGACGCTGCAAAACCACCCCGAGCTTGCCCAGAACATGCAGGTGAGCACGCCGGAATGCGATTTTGACAAGTGCACGTCGTGCGGCGAGTGCGTCAACGTGTGCCCCACGTTTGCCTGCGATTTGGTGGGAAGCGGCCGCTTTGCGTTGGAGTCCACGTATTGCCTAGGTTGTGGAGCCTGCGTCAAGGTGTGCCCCGAGCATGCGCTCAAGCTGGTCGAGCACGATGCGTCCAATCTAGTCGTTGTTGACCCCGAGGCCGAGGAAAAGGCCGCTCAGAAGGCCAAGGCCCACGAAGAAGCGGAGAAGGTCAAGGCCGAGGCAAAGGCTAAGCTCGGTAAGATGCTCGATCAGGTGGAGAAGCTCGCGGACTAGCTAAAAGAGCGTAAATGATGGCCAGTGGGACAGGTACTGCGCCACCGGCCAAAAAAGTTGCGGTGGAATAGTTCCCGTTTTGCCCTTAAGCTGGCCATTCTAGGAACTATTCCACCGCAACTAATAGATGGTTAGCCCATGCTGCTCTGATGGGTCTCGCTGCCGTTATTGCGGCGGTTGACCGTTTCGTGGAGTAAAAAGAAGCTGGGAACCTGCTTTGTCTCGGTGTATTCCATAAGGATGCCGTCGGCGTTGTAGGTCTGTCCGCGTATAACGGCGAGTGCGTTAAAGTCGTCGAGATCGAGCACGCGCGCATCTTCGGGCGTGGGATGCTCAATCGTTACATCGCGTTTGCCCGTGGCAATCTTAATGCCAAGGCCTTCTTCGAGGTAACGATAAATCGAATCGTTGACAATCTCGGGTGTCAGTCCCGGTACCTGTGAGCTTAGGTAATAGGAGTCGTCGGAGCACACGGCTCGTCCGTCTGCATAACGGATGCGTTTGGCGCGCGTGAGCTCGCAGCCTTCGGGAAACCCGGTAATCCTGGAGAGTGCCTTGTTACAGACGAGGAGCTCAAAGACAGTGGTAACCGTTTTGAGCTCAAAGCCTCGGCTGGCTGCGATTTCCTTAAAGGTCTCGAGTCCGCCGCCACCACGATTCGTCTCGTCACTGATGTTGCGAATGACGCGCATGCCTTTGCCTTGCTGGGGGAGCACGTAACCATCTGCCGCAAGCATCGAGATGGCGCGACGGACCGTCATGCGCGAACAGTCAAACAGCTGCGTGAGCTCAGTCTCCGAAGGCAGATAACTCTGATAGGCGTATGTGCCGTCGTCAATCGACTGCTTCACGTTGTCATAAATAGTTTGGAAGATGGCTCGCGCCATGACGGTCTCCTAGAGCTGGGTGCGCGAGCGGTGGATGAGGGCCGCCCGCGCAGGTGTCAAGTGATTTACTTGCTGGGGTCGATTATATATTTACCCATGGCACGCAGAGCTGGGTCTGACAGGATGGCGCCGAGTTCGTCGAGGGAAGCCACCTTGGCGACCATCGAGGATACGTCGAGCCTGCCAGAGTCGATGAGCTCGAGCGCGCGACGCTGCGTATAAGGGTTGATGTAGGACGAGGTAAGCACAAGCTCCTTCTGGAAGACCTCGAAGGGCTTGACGGTGATTGTCTCATCGGGCTTGGTAAGTCCGAACATCATAACCGTGGCCTTATGGCCGGCGATTCTAATGGCCTGCTCGATGGTGACGGGCTTGCCAACACACTCGATAACGACATCGACGTTGCCGACGCCCTCCTGCTTCAGGCGGGCCGGGACGTCCTCGTGGATGGAATCAATTGCCAGGTCGGCGCCGAGTTTGAGCGCAACCTCGCGCTTGCCTTCGACAGGCTCGAGCAAGACAACCTTGGTGGCGCCGGCGTTTTTAGCAAGCTGCATCATGAGCAGACCGATCATGCCACCGCCGATAACGACAACTGTGCTGCCGGGCTTGATGTTGCACATATCGATGCCGTGCAGGCAGCAGGCGACGGGCTCGGTCATAGCACCCTGCTCAAAGCTGGTGTGATCGCCCAACTTGTAGACTTGCTGCATATCGACGGAGCAGTACTCGGCAAAGCCGCCGTTAACGGTGGTGCCGTAACCGGTCATATGCTCGCAGTAGTGGTTGATTCCGTCGCGGCAGGGTTCGCAGCAGCCGCAGGGATGGTTTGGGTCGATGCACACGCGATCGCCCGGTTTAAAGCCAGCGACGTCGCTGCCCACGGCCTCGACAACGCCCGCAAACTCATGACCAAGGATCGTGGGCGGGGTAACGTCGGCTGCACCCTTGTCGCCTTCATAGATATGAACGTCGGTGCCGCAGACGCCGCAAGCTTTGACGTTGATCAGAACGTCGCGCCTGCCCACGGCCGGCTTTGCCGATTCCTCGACTCTGAGGTCGTGCTTTCCATAGAAGACCGCGCTTTTCATGGTGACTCCTTAACGTGGCGGTGAATGTTGTAATGAAGTATAGGCATGTCTATAGATATATACAAGCACATCTAGACAAGTAGAAAAGAAATATAAATTGCAGCCATCAGATATGTCGGATTTAGCAGGCAAAATACTGGACTTATACCGTTTACGGCCAATAATCGACCGTTTACCGACCGTAGTCTTTATGCTAACTTGTCTAGATAAGTGATGTGATAAAACGTAAGCGCAAGAAGTCAGGGAAGCGGGCCCACCCGTCCTATTGCACGAGGTACACGCAAACGGCGCGTCTGCGGTCTCGAGTGAAGCCAAAACCGCAGTCGCTCCGAATGAAGAGAGGGGGATTCCCCGTCATGATGCAAAAGATACAACGTTTCGGCGGTGCAATGTACACGCCTGCAATTCTTTTCGCATTTTCCGGAATCGTCGTCGGCCTGGGTACATTGTTTACCACCGAGGCGATCTTTGGCGAGATGGCCACAGCGGGTCATCTTTGGTTTGATTGCTGGAATGTGCTGCTCCAGGGTGGTTGGACGCTCTTTAACCAGATGCCGTTGCTGTTTTGCGTAGCGTTGCCAATCTCGCTCGCGAACAAGCAGAACGCTCGCTGCTGCATGGAGGCTTTGGCCATCTACCTTACCTTCAACTACTTTGTAAGCACAATCTTGGGGCAGTGGGGCCCTGTCTTTGGTGTTGACTACTCTGTCGAGGCGGGCAGTGGTACTGGTCTTGCCACTATCGCAAGCATCAAAACGCTTGATATGGGCATCATGGGCGCGCTCATTATCTCTGGTATCGCCACGATGCTGCATAACAAGTTCTTCGACACCGAACTTCCTGAGTGGCTGGGCGTGTTCTCGGGCTCCGTGTTCATCTATATGATCGGTTTCTTCGTTATGGTTCCGGTCGCTCTTATCGCCTGCCTGGTGTGGCCGCATGTTCAGGCTGCTATCTCCGCCTTCCAGGGATTCATCCTTTCCGCCGGTACGTTCGGCGTTGGCGTCTTTGCTTTCTTCGAGCGCGTGCTGATTCCTACAGGCCTTCACCACTTTATCTATACGCCGTTCTATTACGACAACGCGGCGGTCAATGGCGGCATCTTTGCCGCTTGGGCTAACATCCTGCCCCAACTGGCTGCCGATCCGAGCATTGCTCTTAAGGATGCCGCACCCTGGGCTGCCTATACCTGCCCTGGTTGGACTAAGGTCTTCGGCTCGCTTGGCGTCGCCATTGCGTTTTATATGACCGCCAAACCCGAGCGCAAGCAGCGCGTCAAGGCTCTGCTGATCCCGGTCACCCTTACCGCTATGCTTTGCGGTATCACCGAGCCGCTTGACTTCACCTTCCTGTTCATTGCGCCCGGCCTGTTCGTCGTCCACTGCGTGCTCGGAGCGCTCGGCTGCATGGCTCAAAACCTCCTTGGCGTCGTGGGCATCTTCGACGGCGGCATCATCTCGATGCTCTCGTGGGACTGGCTGCCCCTTTGGGCCGCACACGGTCTGCAGTACGCCATCTCCATCCTTGTCGGTCTGTGCTTTACCGCTCTTTGGGTCGTGGTCTTCCGTTTCCTGATCGTCAAGTTCGACTTTAAGACCCCCGGTCGCGAAGATGATGACGTCGAGGTGGAGCTCAAGTCCAAGGCCGACTACAAGCAAAAGCAGGGCGGTGCTGCTGCTGGCAAATCGGTCGCCCAGAGTAAAGATGATGAGCGCTTGGTGCTTGCCGAGAACATCCTCGATCTGCTCGGTGGTGCGGATAACATCATCGATGTAACTAACTGCGCTACCCGTCTGCGCGTTAACGTCAAGGACAAGGGCGTCGTTGCACCCGAGGCTTCCTTCAAGGCGATCGGTACGCATGGCTTGGTGGTCCAAGGCCAGTCAATCCAGGTCATCATCGGCCTTACCGTCCCGCAGGTTCGCGAGAAGTTCGAGAGTCTTCTGAAGTACGAGAGTCTTCTGTAAACCATCGTCCATCGAAACAATCGGCCTTGCAGAGCCGGTATGCACCGCAAGGCCGATTCTAGAGATAAAAAACTCCACTTCTAGGTGACAATTCCAAACCGTACAGGCCGCGTGCGGGGATGGATTGAGCAAGCGGCCAGAATGAGGAGGACATCATGTCCAAGAAAAACTATGCCGTGACCATTGCCGGCGGTGGCTCTACCTTCACTCCGGGCATCGCTCTGATGCTGCTTGAGGAGCGCGACCGCTTCCCGGTCAACAAGGTGACCTTCTACGACAACAACGCCGAGCGCCAGGAGACCGTGGCCAAGGCCTGCGAGATCTACTTCCACGAGAACGCCCCCGAGGTTGAGTTCAGCTACACCACCGATCCCGAGACCGCATTCACCGGGACCGACTTCGTGCTTGCTCACATCCGCGTCGGCCTGTACGCCATGCGCGAGCTCGACGAGAAGATTCCTCTCAAGTACGGCTGCGTTGGCCAAGAGACCTGCGGTGCCGGCGGTATCGCCTACGGCATGCGCTCCATCGGCGGCGTCATCGAGATCCTCGACTACATGGAGAAGTACAGCCCCAACGCCTGGATGCTCAACTACTCCAACCCCGCGGCCATCGTCGCCGAGGCCTGCCGCGTGCTGCGCCCCAACAGCCGCATCATCAACATCTGCGACATGCCGATCGACCTTATGGATAAGATGAGCCGTATGTGCGGCATCAAGGATCGTCGCGAGCTGCAGTATAGCTACTACGGCCTCAACCACTTTGGTTGGTGGAGCAAGATCTACGACAAGGATGGCAACGACCTCATGCCGCAGATTAAGGAGCACATGGCTAAGAACGGCTACCTGGACGGCATCGAGCACGAGGCCGGTAAGGAGCAGCATGTCGAGGAGAGCTGGATTCACACCTTCGGCAAGGCCAAGGATGTCTATGCTGTCGATCCCGAGACGATTCCCAATACCTACCTCAAGTATTACCTGTACCCGGACTATGTCGTCGAGACGTCTGACCCCAACTACACTCGCGCCAATGAGGTTATGGACGGCCGCGAGAAGAAGGTCTTTGGCGCTTGCCGCGACATCATCGCCAAGGGTACTGCCAAGGACGGCGGCTTTGAGCCGGATGTGCATGCCAACTACATCGTCGACCTTGCCTGCGCGCTGGCCGAGAACACGCTCGAGCGCTTCCTGCTGATCGTCCCCAACGATGGTGCTGTGCCCAACTTCGACCCGACGGCCATGGTCGAGGTGCCTTGCATCGTCGGCTCCAACGGCTTTGAGAAGATCTGCCAGGGCCCGATCCCGCAGTTCCAGAAGGGCCTGATGGAGCAGCAGGTTTCCGTCGAGAAGCTCGTTGTCCAGGCTTGGGTCGAGGGCAGCTACCAGAAGCTCTGGCAGGCGCTCACGCTCTCCAAGACCATTCCTTCGGCAAGCGTTGCTAAGCAGATCCTGGACGAGCTCATCGAGGCCAACAAGGATTTCTGGCCCGAGCTTAAGTAAGGACTACTGTCTAGAACCCTCACGCATCTCTGCTTCATTTGCGCCGCCGTGGTGTCCGGATTCGCCCGGATGCTGCGGCGGCGCTATACTTATGAAGTTTGAAGTACCTGTACCAAAAGGAGCTGTCGTGTCCCTTTCCATCGGTATCGTGGGCCTGCCCAACGTGGGCAAGTCGACGCTGTTCACCGCGCTTACCAAAAAGACCGGCCTTGCCGCCAACTACCCGTTTGCCACGATCGACCCCAACGTGGGTATCGTCGATGTGCCCGATAGCCGCCTGCAAAAGCTCGCCGACATCGTCAACCCCGGCCGCATTGTGCCGGCGACGGTCGAGTTTGTCGACATCGCAGGTCTGGTGAAGGGCGCTAACGAGGGCGAGGGCCTGGGCAACCAGTTCCTGGCCAACATTCGCGAGACCGACGCCATCTGCGAGGTCGTGCGCTACTTTAAGGACCCCAACGTCATGCGTGAGGTGGGCCGCACGGGCGAGTTCGTCGATCCCGCCGGCGATGCCGACACCATCATGACCGAGCTCATCCTGGCCGATATGGGCACGCTCGAGAAGCAGCTGCCTAAGCTCGAGAAGGAGGCCAAGCGCGACAAGGAGCTCATGCCCAAGTTCGAGGTGGCCAAGCGCCTGCTCGCCTGGCTCAACGAGGGCAAGCGCGCCGCATCCATGGAGATGACCGACGAGGAGCGTGCTGCCGCCAAGGGTCTGTTCCTGCTCACCATGAAGCCCATCCTGTATGTGGCCAACGTGGACGAGGATATGCTCAACGAGGACCTGGCGCCCATCGATGGTGTCAAGCCGCTGCCCATCTGCGCCAAGATCGAGGCCGAGCTTTCCGAGCTCGATCCCGAGGACGCCGCCGACTACCTGGAGAGCCTGGGCCTGGAGCAGCCCGGTCTGGACGTGCTCGCGCAGGCGGCCTATAAGCTGCTCGGCCTGCAGTCGTTCTTTACGGCCGGCGAGATGGAGGTCAAGGCCTGGACGGTTCGTCAGGGCGCGACCGCCCCGCAGGCCGCCGGCGTCATCCACACCGATTTTGAACGCGGCTTTATTAAGGCCGAGGTTATTGGCTACGACGATTACATCGAGCTCGGCGGCGAGCAGGGCGCCAAGGCCGCCGGCAAGCTGCGTATTGAGGGCAAGGACTATGTCATGGCCGATGGCGACGTCGTGCACTTCCGCTTTAACGTGTAAGGACGACGCATATGTTTAAATATGGCAAAAAAGCTGGCTACATGGGTATTGCGCTGCTCGTACTTGCGGTGATTCCGCTGGTGGTTGCAGCGTGTGTTATCCCCAACATTGGCCCCGAGGTGGCAACGAAGTTTAACGCAGCCGGCGAGGTGACGCGCTGGGGTAAGAGCTACGAGCTGCTGGCACTGCCGGTGCTCAACCTGCTGCTGAGCGTGGCGACGTACTTTACGGCGGGACGCCAGGCAAAGAACAACGAGGACTCCGCTGTGATGGCACGTCTTGCGTGCGAGCGCTACCTGCGTAACGGCTGCATCACGGGCGTGTTCCTCAACGTAATCAACGTCTACTTTATGTATTCGGCGATTACTGGAACGGGCTTTGGCTTTGGTTTCTAGCTTGTCCTTTTAGGCAACGAGCCTGCACGCATATTCAATGGCTGCTGCGAGGCCGCCGCTCGATCGTGGTTTAAAGACCATGTCGGCGGCGGCCTCGTTTTCGTATCCGGCGCCGCGAAGGGCAAGTGCGATACCGGCTTCCAGGAGAAGGGGCAGACCTCGTTGGCTGGTTGCGATTACGGCAGCCTGATTGAGCGAGCAGCTGTGCGCTTGGCATTGGATGGCAAGTTCACCTTGCGCCGGGCAAGGGACCAGAACGGCGGCGACGCGACTTGATAGCAATGCAAATGCTGTGCGCTCATCGGGCGAAAGGCATTCTGCTTCAACGACGACGAGCTTGGGCGGCGCGCTGTTTGTGCGAAGCGTGGCTCGGTACATGCGGACCGAAGAACCCGACATAGAAAACTCCTGTGTATTCGGCAAAACGTAAACTATAGTTTACGTTTATGTTCGGCTCCATTTCAAACTCGGCTGCATGGACGAACGTGCGAAACAGATTCTTGGCAGGCGGGTCGAAGAGACACGCAGGGACCTTGGTATCTCCAAGGTTGATTTTTGTGTGGCGACAGGAATCAGCCGACCCTACCTCGACCGAATCGAAGATGGGACGGCAAATTTCACGCTCAAGGTTCTATTTAAGATCGCGCCCGCACTCGGCATGACGGTGTCAGAGCTTCTCGAGGGTATCGAATAGGGGATACCCGTCGACAACTGAATTACGCCATCGGGATGCGGTCGTGGTTGACTTGGCTGTAGAACAGGCGCTGGATCTCGGC
>CABUZE010000012.1 GCA_902495955.1 uncultured Collinsella sp.
GCACCAAGACCACCAGCATGTTCGTTGCGCTACCAATATCGGCGAGCGAGCGTCCGGCAAACGGATGGCCCGCGCCCACCTTGAGCTTTACAAACGACATGCCGTCCTCGTCGCGGTAGTCGTTAAAGGTACGGCGTACGTCGCCGGTCGCATCGATCATATCGAGCTTCTTCGCCACCGCTGGCAGCAGCGAGCCCTGCACCACGATGCTCGACACGGCAATCACAAACACCAGGTCAAATAGGTCGTGTCCGCCGGGAACGCCGGCCACCACGGCAAAGAGACTAAAGACGACCGAAGCTGCTCCGCGCAAGCCCGCCCAGCTTACGAGCGCGACCTGGCGGGGGCTCGTCTTAAAGGGCGCCAACAGCATTCCCACGGCGATGGGGCGGCTCACAAAGAGCATAAACGCCATGAGCGCCAGGCCCGGCAGCAGCATCTGCGGCAGGCGTGCGGGCGTTACTAGCAGGCCGAGCAAGAAGAAGATCGTCATCTCGGCCATCTCGGTGAGGGTATCGAAGAAGTGCGCCATCTCGACCTTGCCGGTGATGTCGCTCGCACCCAGCACAATGCCGGCCAGGTACACGGCCAAAAATCCGTTGCCGCCCAGGTAGCTCGGCAGCGCGTAGGCGACGATGGCCACGGCGAACAAAAAGATGGTCTGCGCACCTTCGGCCGTTGCATGTGCGCGTTCAATCAGGCGGCCCGCCGCCCAGCCGAGGGCAAGGCCCAGGCCCGCGCCCAGGATAATCTGCTTGGCCAGCAGTGCGGGAATGTTGATGTCGCCGCCGGCCGCGAGTGTGGCGAGCACGGCGGTGAGCATGTAGGCGACGGGGTCGTTGGAGCCCGATTCGACCTCGAGCAGCGAGTCGGTGCCGCCCCTCAGCGAAAGGCTGTGCTCGCGCAGAACGCTAAAGACGCTGGCCGCGTCGGTGGACGCCACGACCGATCCCAACAGCAGGCCGCCGATCCAGTCGAAGCCCAGCACAAAGTGGGCGAACACGCCGGTGATGCCTGCGGTGATGACGACGCCGAGCGTGCTCAGCAGCACCGCCGGCGCGGCGACGGGCTTGGCGCGGTCGATATTGGTGTTAAAGCCGCCGTAGAACATGATGAACAGCAGCGCCGTGCTGCAGACGGTTTCGGTGAGTGCGTAGTCGCTAAAGTCGATATGCGTCGGGCCGTTGACGCCCAACAGCATGCCCAGCGCGATAAAGATGAGCAGGGTGGGGAAGGGGAGCTTTTTGCCGACGGGTTTGATGGTCAGGCACAGAATAATGACGAGGCCGATAAAGAGAAGAATCTGGTTCATAGGGAGTGTCCGCTCCTGGGTGGTTGGCGTGGCACGGTCAGTTGTCTGCGGTTATTTGTACCCAAAGATGGTGGGTTTATGGGGTTGGATTGCGGGCATGCGCGATATCGTCATAGACGGCTGCCGTCTTTGCCTCTGCTCGGAAACCCTTTCCAGCTTTATTGCAACGGAGTACAATGGGTAACGTTTAAGTTCAACTTGAAGTTTTAGTTGCGGCGCCGGGCTTCGGCCGCAATGCAAGGAGAGGCGTACCATGGCGATCTATGTGACATCTGATGCTCACGGGCACGTGCGTGCGCTTGACGAGGCCCTGTCTAAGATCTCGTTGACGTCCGACGACACGCTTTACGTGCTGGGCGACATGATCGATCGCGGGCCCGATCCGGTCGGCGTTATTAAGCTCGTGCGCTCGCTGCCCAACACCCGCGTGCTCAAGGGCAATCACGAGCAGATCATGCTCGATGCCATCATTGGCCAAGATCCGCTTGATGCCGAGACCTGGGATATCAACGGTGGCTGGACGACGCGTGAGCAGCTCAACGACATGGAATTTGAGGCATACGAGGAGCTCGTGCGATGGATGGCCGCGCTGCCGCTCTACGCGGTGGTCGAGACCGAGGAGCGCCCGTATCTGCTGGTACATGCCGGTATTGAGACCGAGGCGGCGCGGGCGTTTTTGCTTGAGCATGGCGTCGATTGTGCCGATGGCGTTGGAGCGGTGGGTGCCGATCGCGAGCTGCTGCAGCAGATGCTCGCGGTGCAGTCGTCCGATGACCTGCTGTGGATTCGTCATGGCTATTGGGATGCGTCGACCGGGCTGCTTTCTGCCGAGGGCAAGGGCCCGGTCGTGGTGAGCGGTCACACGCCCACGGTATCGCTTGGGCGCTATTGCGAGGTCGGTGGTCTGGCGGGGCTCGATGAGGAATCGGGACGCGGGCAGATCGTGCGCTTGGGCGGCGAGGACACTGCTGGTGTGCCCGATCGCATCGACATCGACTGCGCCGCCGCCGCCGGCTCCGAGTTCGGCCGCGTGGGCATCCTGCGCCTGGACGACGGGGCCGAGTTCTATGCGAATATCAACCCGGGCGAATAATCGGTGCAAGGGGTAGCTAATTTTGGACGGGGCCTTTTTTGACTACTTTTGCCCTTCTGCCCGCAAATTGATTTTTCAGGGACGGGGATTAAATAATCATTTGGCTGCCCGCTGGCTAAGTGAGTAGACTTTTTTGGAAATGCCGGGCACCCAACATATTTGCCTCAATAAAACCGCTGGTCACGGACTTGTGCTTTGTCGGTGTGGTCCGGGATTCGGTAAAAGTCTACTCACTTAGTTTTGCGTGTCCGCAACGAGACTCCAGCCGGGGTGATTCCACCGCAAATTAGCTTCTCCCATCGCCGCAATTAGGCGCCGTACGGATTCCGGTCCCTCTCTATGCGTTGGCGGATGTGGGCGTACTCGATAATCAACAGTACCAGCAGTAGGGCCATGATGGCCAGGTAGCTCACGACGGCGCCCATCAGGCCGAGCAGATTGATCAGAATCACCGGGAGCACCACGCTCACGGCAAAGCAGATCAGGTAGATCTTGGTGACATCTCCAGCGTGGCGCAGCACCGTGATGATGGCGTAGATAAAGTCGATGGCCGCGGTGACGCCGCCGGCGACGACCATCAGCAGCGCCAGCGTACGGTAGCGTTCAAAGCTGAGACCATACATAAAGCTCATGAGGGGAATACCGGGACCTGCCATAAATGCGGCGCACACGCCGGTGATGACCACGATCAGCGCCATAACGGCAACAATAATCAGGTCAAAGCGGCGACGCTTGCGCGGATTCGCCCAAATGCTCGACAGACGCAGGAGCTGCGGTTTATAGATAAATCCAATGCTCAACAAAATTCCCTGCGCCGGAAAGAACAGGGCATTAAAGTACAGCTGATACTTGTAGGCCAGCGCGCCTTCCATCACGAACTTGGGCATGCTCTCGATAAGGTTAAACAGGAACAGTGCGCCAAAGAGCGGGGCGCACTGGATAAACAGGTGGCCAGCCTCGCGCAGGCTCATGCGGCGTGATTTTTCGGTCTCGAGCAGGGCGAGCGGGGCGGTGACCAGCACGAGCGAGGCAATCGCGGCGATGCCCATGGCCATGGCCGCGATGGGCATGCTGCGCGTGAGGAACAGTGCCACGCTAAAGACCGCGATGACGCCGGCGGAACGCAGCGTTTGGCTCATGCCGGCCAAATAGAGCTTGTCGGCCTGCTGCAGGCGGCCCTCGTACACGTCGGCGATGCCGTCGATCACCTTATAGAGGTAGCCGCCCAGGCCGATCGTGGCCATCTGCGCATCGTAGCCGCGTGCGCTGCTGTACGTGAGGCCGCAGCCTAGTGCGAGCGCTCCGCAAAGCCAACGGTTGAGCTGGTAGGAGGCGAAGGAGGTTTTTTCGTCGATGTCCGAGACCTGAAAGTTGCGCACGCCGTAGTTGCACGCGATCATGATGAGCGTGCCGGTGACAAAGGCGATGGAGAATTTGCCTGCTTCTTCTGCTCCCACGAGCTGCGTAGACACGATGGTGAGCAGCGGAAACGCCAAGCCCCACACGGCGGTGCCGAGGGTGTTCCAAAGATAGTCGCGACTGGTGGCGTGCTCCTCGTATTCCGCTTCCTGCATGGAGAAGCCGCCGCCGTAGACGGCGCCGAGCAGACGGTTCCACCAAGCGTTGACCATGCGGCGAACGGGGCCGGGCTCCCGATCGCGTTCGCGCCGACGACGTGTGGCTTGGCTGCTATCGGGCCCGCCGGCGTTGCGCTGGCTCAGCTCCTGGATGCGAGCGAGCTCCTCGGCGGTGTGCGAGGCCGGGAACAGGCCGTTCTCGATGCGACCGCCCTGGCTGGGTGCCCCGCCCGATACGGTGGGGTCGGAGACGCCGTTGTGACGGGCGATGGCGCGGCGGATGCTATCGAGGGGCGTGATACTCAAAGCGGAGTCCTTTCTATTGCTGCGCTTTAGTATAGACGCGACGGTGTTCGCTCGTGTTTTTGAACGGATTGTTCAATAATTTCGGCGGGCGGCTGTAATTTGTCGGTAAACGTGCGGTATCCTGTTGAAGTTTTGTGACACCCCCGATGCCGCCCACGCGGTACCAAGGAGCTTCTACCTATGGACGTCGCCGCATTCTTACTGGCTCTTGTGCCGATTATTTGGCTGGTCGTGATGCTGCTGTGCTTTAAATGGCCAGCTTGGAAGGCCGCTATCGGATCGTTTGTCCTTTCGTGCTTGCTTGCCTTCGCATGGTGGCACCTGCCGGCAGCGCAGATCGCGACCGCCTCGCTCGAAGGTTTTTTGATGGCTCTGTGGCCCATCGTCCTGGTGATCATCGCCGCGGTGTTCACGTATAACCTGTGCGTTCGTACGGGCGCCATGGACGTGATCGGCAGCATGATCACCTCCATCAGCAGCGACCGCCGTCTGCTGGCGCTGCTCGTGGCTTGGTGCTTCGGTGGCTTTATGGAGGGCATGGCCGGCTTCGGTACCGCTGTCGCCATTCCCGCCGGCATGCTCGCGGGCCTGGGCTTTGAGGCCGTGCCTGCCGTGCTCATCTGCCTGCTGGCCAACGGCGTGCCCACGCCCTACGGCTCCATCGGCATCCCCACGGTGTCCGTTGCCGACCTGGTGGGTTTGGATTCCCTTCACCTAGCGACCGTTCAGCTGGTGCAGCTCGCACCGTTCTTTGTGGTGATGCCGCTATTTATTGTGCTGGTTGCGGGCCGTGTTGCCGATGACCAGGGCAATGCCGCGAGTGTGGGCGAGCGTCTGCACGGTGTTGCCGGCGTGGCGTTGCTCTCCGGCGTGTCGTTTGTCGGCGCGGCTCTGGTCGTTGCCATGTTTGTGGGCCCCGAGCTGGCCGTGGTCGTAGGATCCATCGTTTCGCTCGCGCTGACAGCTGCGCTTGCCATGCGTGCCGAGAAGTCGGGGCATCTGGACGCACGCTTCCATATGAATATCGAGGCCGGCGAACAGCTCACCGTTAAATCGGCGCTTTCGGCCTGGTCGTGCTTCATTCTGATTTTTGTACTGCTGCTGGGTACGTCCAACCTGGTGCCCGCCGTGCATGCCGCGCTTGCGCCCTTTGCAAGCCACGTGCAGGTGTATTGCGGCGAGAACCCCGGTACGCTTACGTTTTCGTGGATTAACACGCCGGGTGTTTGGATCTTCCTGGCCGCGTTTGTCGGCGGTGCCATTCAGGGTGCTTCGCCACGCATGATGGGCGAGGTGCTGGCCGCGACTGTGAAGCAGATGATGCCGACGGTGATCACGATGCTTTCGGTGCTGGGCTGTGCCAAGGTGATGGGCTATGCGGGCATGATCTCTTCGATCAGCGCGTTCTGCATCGCCGTCGCCGGCGGTCTCTACCCGATTCTGGCTCCGTGGATCGGTGCGGTTGGTGCGTTTGTGACCGGCTCGGGCACGTCCTCGGGCATGCTGTTTGGCCCCATTCAGAGCCAGGCTGCCACTGCGCTGGGTGTGAGCGACTACTGGATGGTCGCGTTGAATGCCCTGGGCGTCGCCGCCGGTAAGATGATCTCGCCGCAGACCCTCGCCATTGGTCTTGCCGCCGTGCTCGTGCGCGGTAAGGATGCCGAACTCCTGGGCGCCGTCCTGCCCTACGCCGCCGGCATGCTGGTCCTGATGAGCGCCATAGCCATGCTCGGCCAAGGCCTGCCGCTGTAGTCGGCACTTAGGGACGTTCCTTATGTGCCGGCACTTTGGGAACGTCCCTAAGTGCCGGCATCCGGGGACACTCCTTGAATGTTGTCTGTTCAAGAGTGTCCCCAATGACTAGTCGTTTAAAAGCGTCCCCAATGACTAGGCCGCTTGCCTGCGATTTTTGACCGTTGGGCGGGCTTGCCGCCCTTGCCGCAAAAACGTTTTTGCATATCGGGTACAACGGGCTTTACGTGAGTAAAGTGCGCGCCGCGTCCACGTGTCGCGTTTTTAAAGGAGGCCCCATGCCTGGTGTTACCCCTGCAGAAGTTCTGTCCAACTTTGGTATTACGCTCGTTGAAGATCCCGCCGAGAATCAACCCCGTCTGCTGGTGGACCTGCCGGCGGCAGAGCTTGTCGAGCACGCTATTCGTCGCAAAGAGGGCCGTATGGCTTCTAATGGCGCGCTCGTGATCGAGACGGGGGAGCGCACTGGTCGTTCGCCCAACGATCGTTTTATCGTTGACACCCCCGATGTTCACGACAAGATCGCCTGGGGTGCGGTCAACCGCCCACTGTCTGTCGAGAGCTATGAGGCCATCAAGGCCGGCATCGTCGACTATCTCAACGAGCGCGACGTGTTCGTCACGCGCGGCATGGCGGGCGCTGACCGCAACCACACGCGTCGCCTGCTTGTTGCCTGCGAGCGTGCCAGCCAGGCACTCTTCATTAAGCAAATGCTCGCCCGTCCGCTCGCCCGCGAAATCGCGCGCACCGGCGAGCCCGACTTCTGCGTGCTCGCAGCGCCCGGTTACCAGTGCGATCCTGCCATCAAGGGCCTCAACTCCAGCGCCGCCGTGGTCATCAACTTCCAGGAGCGCGTGATTTTGGTCGCGGGTACCGGCTACTCCGGCGAAATCAAAAAGTCCATCTTCAGTGTCATGAACTACCTGCTGCCTGTCGAGGACGACGTGCTGCCCATGCATTGCTCGGCCAGCATGGATCCCGTCACGCACGAGACCGCCGTGTTCTTTGGCCTGTCCGGCACCGGCAAGACCACGCTTTCGGCCAATCCCATGCGCCTGCTGATCGGCGACGACGAGCACGGTTGGTCCGACATGGGCATCTTCAACATCGAGGGTGGCTGCTACGCCAAATGCGAGGGCCTGGACGCCTTCCACGAGCCCGAGATCTTCAACGCCGTCCGTTTTGGCGCCATTTGCGAAAACGTGGTGCTCGACGAGAACCGCAAGCCCAACTACGACGACATCTCGATCACGCACAACACGCGCGTGGCCTATCCCGTGGAGCACATTCCTAACGCGTGGACTAAGGGCATGGGCACCACTCCGAGTGTCGTGCTGTTCCTGACTTGCGACGCTTTTGGCGTGCTGCCGCCCATCTCGCGCCTGACGGCCGACGCCGCCATGTACCACTTTGTGACGGGCTTTACGGCTAAGATTCCCGGCACCGAGGTCGGCGTCACCGAGCCCACGCCCACGTTCTCTTCGCTGTTCGGCGAGCCGTTTATGCCGCTCGACCCCATGGTTTACGCCAAGATGCTTGGCGAGCGCATTGCCGACGGCCGCACGCGCGTGTACCTGGTCAACACCGGCTGGATCGGCGGCGGCTACGGCGTGGGTCATCGCATCGAGCTGGCCTACACGCGCTCGCTGGTCGCGCGCGCCCTCGACGGCACCATTGAGGACAGCGAGTTCGTGCACGACGACATCTTTAACGTCGACATTCCCACGACGTGCCACGGCGTGCCCGATGGCATCCTGGTGCCGCGCCAATACTGGCAGAGCACCGCGCGCTACGACGAGGCCGCGCACAACCTGGCGGTGATGTTCGAGGAGAACTTCGAGAAGAAGTACTCGCACCTGCCCGAGTCCGTCAAAGCCGCCGGCCCGCACGCCCAGGTGTCCGCCGAGGCCCGTCATCGCGGCCGCGGCCTGCTGGGACTCCGCCACTAGCTTCGCCGTGAGTCCATATCCACCACAAAGGGGACAGGCACCTTTGTGGTGGTTTTGCTCACGTGGATGACTCGGGTTACAATACGCCTGACATATCGTCCCCTTCTCCGGATGGGGACAGCGTAAGCGTTCTTGTGACGGCACCGTAGGACTTTGAAGGTGGTCGTTGTAAGGGCGCTTTTTGTTTAGGCGCTCGCGTTGGCGCGAATCGTGAAGGGAGCATGTGTGAAGAGCTTTATTGCCGAGGATTCATTTTGGGAGCTGTTTCCGCAGGCAGCGGTCGGTGTTGTAGTCGTTGAGGGCATGAAACCCGCGGCGCAGATTCCTCAAGAGGACGTGGACGCGATTGCGGCGCTGCTCGATCGCGCCAATATCGACGCGGAGCGTCATCTGACCAGCGACACTATCAGCGAGAACGCACCGGTCAAGGCATGGCGCGAGGCGTATCGTCTGTTCAAGACTAAGAAGGGTGCGCGTTGTTCGATTGAGAACCTGCTTAAGCGCGTGCTCAAGGGCAAGCCGGTCGGTCATATCACGCCGGCGGTGGATATTTACAACACGGTGTCGCTGACCTACGCGCTGCCCGTGGGAGGCGAGGATCTGCATGCGATCGAGGGAGACCTTCGCCTGAAGGTGACCGACGGTGGCGACGCGTTCTTGCCGCTTGGCGAGGAGGCGGACGATCCGACGCTGCCCTGCGAGCTGGCCTATATCGATGATGCGGGCGCCGTGTGCCGCTGCTGGAACTGGCGCGACGGCGTTCGAACGGCTCTGTCCGATGATTCGGCCGATGCGTTCCTGGCGATTGAGTGCGTGGAGCCCGAGCGAATGAAGGACTGCCAGGCCGCGATCGATCGCCTCGCTGAGTTGCTCGAGCGTTATCTGGGAGCGACGGTTGTCGTTAAGACGCTTGTGACTCGCGACAATCCCTGCGTGGAGCTGTAGCGAAGTCTGCGGATCAAACTCGACGGTCAAAACCACCACAATGGTGCCTGTCCCCTTTGTGGTGGTTTTTATGTTGATGGGTTAACAAATAGGGTGCGCAGGGCTGGCGGCCGATAAGTACGGTTAAGATGTTTACCCGTTAGCATTATGCAAGCGAAAGGCGGTCGTCTCCCATGCAGCAGAACGACGAGACACGTTTCGAGGACTTTGTCGGACTGATCAGCGGGCTCTACAAGGAGATCCAGCGCATTAAGACATCCGAGGGCGCAAGGCTGGGCCTCAAGGGCTCCGACGTTATGTGCCTGTACTATCTTGAGCGCAGCAAGGACGGCCTGACTGGCGCCGACCTCGCTCGCATGGCAGGCGTGACCCGCGCCGCCGTCTCGCGCACGCTCGCGCATCTGGAGGAGGGCGGCTACGTCGAGGTCGATGATTCGGGCGATGCCGCCGTTAAGTATCGTGCTCCGGTGCGCCTGACCGCTCTGGGCGGCGAGAGTATGAGCGAGGCGGACCGCATCATTCGCGAGGTGCTCGATACCACCGGTAAGGCTATGGGTGTGGAGCAGCGCGAGCAGATGTATGCGTCGCTACGCACGATTCTCAACACCCTGCGCGAGATCTAAGGCCGCCAAGGCATTTGCTTCCAATTAACAACTGCATAGTCCCGTTTGAGCGCGTATGCCGTGCCGGGGCTTGCTGTCAAAATTCCCTGCGCGGGACCTGCGCAAGAAAGGATTCGCTATGTCCGTCCGTATTATTACCGATTCCGCAAGCGATATGTCACCGGCCGAGCACCCAGCATTGGCCGTTTTGCCACTGTCCGTCACCTTTGGCACCGATGTGTACATGGATGGCGTCGACATCGATCACCAGCGCTTTTACGAGATGCTCGTGGAGCGCGATGAGCTGCCTAAGACCGGCCAGGTCAACCCGTACGCGTTTTCGCAGGCTATTGCCGAGGCGCGTGAGGCCGGCGATGAGGCAGTGATTATTACCGTGGGCGCTAAGCTTTCGGGTACCAACCAAAGTGCCCGCACCGCACTTGCCGAGGCGCCGGGCGGCGATGTGTATGTGGTGGATAGCAATAACGTTACCCTGGGCGAGCGCGTGCTGGTTGAGTACGCGCTGCGTTTGGTGGACGAGGGCCAGGGCGCGGCTCAGATCGCGGCGGCTGTCGAGGCCGTGCGCGACCGTGTAGTCGTCATCGGCCTGCTCGAGACGCTTGAGTACCTCGTTCGCGGCGGTCGCCTGTCTGCTGCGGCTGGTGCTGTGGGCACGTTGCTCAATGTGAAGCCCGTTGTGGCAGCGGAGGACGGTCTGATCGTGCAGCTGGGCAAGGCTCGTGGCTCCAAGAACGGCCGGAACCTGCTCAACCAGAAGGTCGAAAAGGCAGGCGGCATCGACTTTTCCATGCCGCTGGCGCTCGGCTATACGGGCCTTTCGGATGCGGTGCTCAAGAAGTATATCGAGGACAGTGCGGCACTGTGGGCTGGTCACACCGAGGGTGAACTGCCCGTTCACACCATTGGTGCCACCATCGGCACCCACGTAGGCCCTGGCGCCGTAGCCGTAGCCTTCTTCCAGCCCGCCAACTAACCGACCTGCCATAAACCACCACAAAGGTGCCTGTCCCCTTTGCGGTGGTTTATGCTTTTCAGGGTGGAAGGGAGCGAGCAATGACGTCTGAGGGCTTTTTTGAACGGGTGTACGAGGTGGTCGAGCAGATCCCCGAGGGGATGGTAGCCACGTATGGCCAGGTGGCGCTGCTTGCCGGTCGTCCACGAAGTGCGCGGTACGTGGGGTATGCCCTGCATAGCAATCCGCGCCCCGGCGAGATTCCCTGTCACCGCGTGGTGTTTGCCGACGGCCGTATCTGTGAGGGCTTTGCCTTTGGCGGCCCCGATGCTCAGCGTGAGCTCTTAATGGGGGAGGGTGTGACGTTTACCGATCCCGTGCACGTCGACTTGGCCGCCTGTCGCTGGCTTGCCGGACTCTAACGGCTCTGCCGTGGCCAAAACCACCACAAAGGTGCCTGTCCCCTTTGTGGTGGTTTTCCGTTGCAGGTTTACCTGGGCTAACTTATGGAGAAGGTGTGGCGGAGCATATTGACGCTAGAAAGTAAACCACGGTGAACTATATTGTATTCAGCAACGGAGCAGGCAATAGGCGATGAAAAAGCCTGCCCTGTTGAGTTTGATTCGCATTCCTCCCCTCTGTGCGATTCAACGGTGTACTTCGGGAACAGGCCCGCTGGCAACTAACTGCCGGCGGGCCTGTTCCTGTTTGTCGGGGGAGTGCGATGGGCGGAGCCGAACAGGTCGGGCATCAAAAAAGGCGGACGCCGTAGCGCCCGCCCTAAAGCAATCGAAAGCTCAAGCCAGCAGATCGGTCTAGTACACCATGCCCATGGCGTCCTGAACCTCTGCCAGGGTCTGATCGGCGATCTCGTTGGCGCGACGGTTGCCCTCGTGCAGGACGTCCTTTACATAGTCCAGATCGTTCTCGTAGCGCTGACGGC
>CABUZE010000013.1 GCA_902495955.1 uncultured Collinsella sp.
CCGTTGCACGGGTATACTGGGAATGTTTTGTGCTTCTGCGTGCCAGCGTGGCGCGTAGACAGTCCATGAATGTAAGGAGTAAACATGCCGTCAACCGTTTTGGTCGGTGCCCAGTGGGGCGATGAGGGCAAGGGTAAGATCTGCGACCTGGTCGCCGGCGACTTCGATGCCGTCGTGCGCTATTCGGGCGGTAACAACGCCGGCCACACCATCGTCGTCAACGGCAAGAAGTACGGCCTGCACCAGGTGCCCTCCGGCATCATGTATTCCGACCATATGTCGGTGATCGGTAACGGCTGCGTTGTCAACCCCAAGGTTGTCCTTGAGGAGATTGACATGTTCGAGGCCGACGGCATCACCACCAAGAACCTCAAGATCAGTGGCAACGCGCACATCATCATGCCGTACCACATCGATCTGGATGGTGCTTTTGAGCAGAAGCTCGGCAAGAAGAACATCGGTACCACCAAGCGCGGCATCGGTCCGTGCTACCAGGACAAGATGGCCCGCATCGGTCTGCGCATGCAGGACATGCTGGACGAGACGCTGTTCCGCGACAAGCTGGAGACCGCTCTTGCCCGCGTGAATCCCGAGCTCGAGCTCATCTACCACCTGCCCACCTACACCGTGGACCAGATCTGCGACGAGTACCTGCCCATGGCCGAGCGCCTGCGTCCCTACATCACCGAGACGAGCCTGCTGCTCAACAACATGATCGACGAGGGCAAGGACCTGCTGTTCGAGGGTGCCCAGGCAACGCTGCTCGACATCGACCACGGCACCTATCCGTACGTGACGTCTTCCAACTGCACCGCCGGCGGCGCCATCACCGGCTCCGGCGTCTGTATGAAGAATGTCGACCGCGTGCTGGGCGTCATGAAGGCCTATATCACCCGTGTCGGTTCGGGCCCCATGCCCACCGAGCTTTCCTATGAGTCCGAGGCCGGCCATACGCTGACCGAGGAAGGCTATGAGTACGGCGTGACTACCGGCCGTCGTCGTCGCTGCGGTTGGTTCGATGGCCCCATCGCCAACTACGCCTCGCGTGTCAACGGCCTCACCGATATCGCCATGACCAAGCTCGACGTGCTTTCGGCTTTCGACACCATCAAGGTGTGCGTTGCCTACGACGTCGACGGCGGGCGCTACACGAGCGTGCCCGAGCATCAGGTTCGTTTTGAGCACGCCAAGCCCATCTACGAGGAGCTCCCGGGCTGGAAGTGCGATATCACCGGTTGCCGCAGCTTTGACGAGCTGCCGCAGGAGGCTCAGGACTACGTGGCGTTTATCGAGGATCTGGCACACACCCGCGTGACGTTCATTGGCGTCGGCGCCGGTCGCGAGCAGATCATCAACCGATTCTGGAAGTAATCGGCACTATTTGGTTATTGCGATATACCCCTTTGCAGCCCGGACGGGCGGCCGAGGGGTATATTTGCTTGCAAAGGGCTCGCGCGGAGCGGGCCGTTCATCCATAGAGGAGGCACCCTTGAAGGCGGACACTCAAACCATCGACATCCTGTTGTTGGGCAGCGGCGGCCGCGAGCATGCTTTGGCAGCTAAGCTCGCTGCATCACCGCGCGCCGGCAAGCTCTACATTGCGCCGGGTAACGGCGGCACCGCGAGCTGCGGCGAGAACGTGGTTCTCGACGATTGCGATCCTGCGGCCGTGGCGGCGTTTGCCCAGAGCCACGGATGCGGACTCGTGGTGATTGGCCCCGAGGCTCCGCTCGTGGCGGGCGTTGCCGATGCCGTGCGCGCGGCGGGCATTCCCTGCTTTGGCCCGGGTGCCGAGGGCGCTCAGATGGAGGGCTCCAAGCTATTCTCCAAGCAGCTCATGGAGCGTGCCGGCATTCCGACGGCCGCCTACGGATCGTTTACTGACGAGGCTTCGGCTCTTGACTACGTGCGCGAGCAGGGCGCCCCGCTGGTCGTGAAGGCAGACGGCCTGGCCGCAGGCAAGGGCGTTATCGTGGCGACTGAGCTTGCGCAGGCCGAGGAGGCCGTGCGCGAGTGCTTTGGCGGCACCTTTGGCGATGCTGGCAATACCGTGGTCATTGAGGAAATGCTGGTTGGCCCCGAGTGCTCGCTGCTGGCCTTTACCGACGGCAAGACCGTGCGCCCCATGGCCACCTCGCAGGACCACAAGCGTGCGCTCGAGGGCGACCTTGGCCCCAACACCGGCGGCATGGGCGTTTACAGCCCGGTGCCCATCGTGACCGACGAGGAGCACGCCACCATGGTGGAGGTCATGGAGCAGACCGTGGCCGAGCTTGCTGCCGAGGGCATCGACTACCGAGGCTGCCTGTACGGCGGCTTTATGCTCACCCCCGCCGGCCCCAAGGTTCTGGAGTTCAACGCCCGCTTTGGCGACCCCGAGACGCAGGTCGTGCTGCCGCGCCTCAAGAACGACCTGGTCGAGGTCATGCTGGCTTGTGCCAACTGTGAGCTCGATCAGATTGAACTCGACTGGCGTGACGAGTGGGCTGTGGCTGTTGTCCTGACGAGCGCGGGCTACCCCGGCAGCTACGAGAAGGGCAAAGTCATCACCGGCATCGCCGACGCCGAGGCCATGGAGAACGTGACCGTGTACCATGCCGGCACCGCCGTGGTGGACGGTCAGCTCGTGACCAACGGTGGCCGAGTGCTTGCCGTGACCGCGCTGGGCGACACGTTCGAGAACGCTCGCAACCTTGCCTACGAGGCCTGTGAAAAGATTGATTTTGAGGGCAAGACCTTGCGTCATGACATCGGTCTGCGCGCGCTGCGTGGCCGCGACGCCTGGGATGCCTAAAGTCCGAGAGGGATGAGACGGATGGACGAGAAGAACGAAGAGCTCGTGGATGCGCAGATCGTCGAAGAGGACAGCCGCATGTATGGGCACGCCGAGGGCGAGCCTGGTGGCGAGGTCGCCGACGAGCCGGCGCTGGTGCTGGGCGACGACGACCCGCACGATGCCGAGCTGCACGAGAAGATTCTTTCGGAGGAGTGCGCCTGGAAGGGCAAGATCCTTGACGTCCACCGTCTTGAGGTTGAACTGCCCAACGGTCACCGCAGCGCCCGCGATATCGTTCGCCATCCGGGTGCGGCGGCCGTTGTGGCACTGACCGAGAGCGGCAAGATCGTACTGGTGCGTCAGTACCGCACCGCCATCGACCGCGTGACGGTCGAGATTCCCGCCGGCAAGCTCGATCCAGGCGAGGACCCGCTCGATTGCGCCAAGCGTGAGCTGCATGAGGAGACGGGCTTTAGGGCCGGTCGCATTCGCTTTTTGACGTCGATTGTCACGTCCTGCGGCTTCTGTGATGAGATCATTCACATCTACCTGGCCACCAAGCTCGAGTTCGATGCACCCAACCCCGATGATGATGAGTTTGTCAACGTTGATCTGGTGCCGCTGCACGAGCTGATCGACGCCGTGCTCGACGGCAAGATCGAAGATGCCAAGACCGTCGTGGGCGCCTTGGCCTGCGATAGCATCGCGCACCGCTTGGGCGGAGCCGATCTTTAACGAGTGGGGATAGCCCTGGGACAAGTAGTACTGATTGCTTTGTCCCAGGGCCTTACATTGCTGATATTTCTTTGAGGATCACATGCTGAAGAGGTTTCTTTCGTATTACGAGCCCCAGATGGGGCTTTTTGTTGCCGATACCATTTGCGCCCTGGTGCTTGCCGCCATTGACCTGGCGTTTCCCATTATCCTGCGTAATCTGACCGGCGGGCTCTTTACCCAGGGTCAGGCTGCTATTATGCAGGCGCTCGGTATGATCGCGGTCGGCTTGGTACTGATGTATGCCATCCGTTGCGCCTGCCGCTACTTTGTGAGCTATTGGGGCCATGTGATGGGCGCGCGCATGGAGTCCAAGATGCGCGAGGACCTGTTCGATCAGTACGAGCGCTTTAGCTTTGCGTACTTCGATCGCAACAGCTCGGGTGACATGATGAGCCGCGTGGTCAACGACCTATTTGATATCTGTGAGGCAGCGCATCACGTACCCGAGTGGATCATCATCTGCGGTATCGAGATTATCGGCTCGTTTGTGATCCTCTTTACCATCGCTCCGGTGCTGGCGCTTGCCATGGTCGTGGTGACGGCGGTGTTTGCGGTCATCATGTTTTGGCAGAACATGCGCATGCGCGAGGTCTTTAGCGACAACCGCAAAAAGATCAGCGGTATTAATGCCCAGCTGCAGGATTCGCTGGCAGGCATGCGCGTGGTCAAGAGTTTTGCGAACGAGGAGACCGAACGCTCTAAGTTTCGCGCCTCGAACGACCGCTATCTTTCGTCCAAGGAGAATATGTATCACGCCATGGGCATCTACACTGCGACGTATGGCCTGCTCTCGGGCGTGCTGTACGTGATCGTGGTGCTGCTGGGTGGTTGGCTGGTGGCGCAAGGCCAACTGCAGGCGGTCGATATGGCGACCTTCGCGCTCTACATTTCACTGTTCTGCACGCCGCTCGAGACGCTCGTCAATTCGGCCGAAACGTATCAGAAGGCCATCGCCGGCTTTAAGCGTATGGACGAGGTGCTTTCGACCGCTCCGGATATCCAGGACAAGCCGGATGCCGCGGACCTGCAGGTGACGGCTGGCGCGGTTGAGTATCGCGACGTGTGCTTTAGCTATGAGGATGTTGAGCTGGGCGGCGGCGAAGAGGCTCGTCCCGTGATCGACCATATGAATCTGTCCATCAAGCCCGGACAGACCATTGCGCTGGTTGGCCCCTCGGGCGGCGGCAAGTCTACGACTTGTTCGCTGCTGCCGCGCTTTTACGACGTGGCGGACGGATCCATCAGCATCGACGGCCAGGACGTGCGCGACGTGACGCAACAGAGTCTGCGCCGCGCCATTGGCCTGGTGCAGCAGGATGTCTATCTGTTTGGCGGTACGATTGGCGAGAACATCGCTTACGGCAAGCCAGGCGCCACGGCAGAAGAAGTTGCCGAGGCCGCCCGCCGCGCCAATATCGATACCTTCATTGAGTCGCTGCCGCAGGGCTACGACACGGTCGTGGGCGAGCGTGGCAGCCGTCTTTCGGGCGGCCAGAAGCAGCGCGTAGCCATTGCGCGCGTGTTTCTCAAGAACCCCAAGATCTTGATCCTGGACGAGGCGACGAGCGCCTTGGATAACGAGAGCGAGGAAGCGGTGCAGGAGTCGCTCGAGGAGCTGGCGCGCGGCCGCACCACGATTATCATCGCCCACCGTCTCTCGACCATTAAGCATGCTGACGAGATTGCGACCGTTGAGCATGGTCGCGTTGTGGAACGTGGCACGCACGAGGAGCTTCTCGCCCGTGGCGGCACCTATGCCCGTTACTATCGAATGCAGTTCGAAGGTGCGCGTGCGCACGAGCTCGACTGATTGATATGACAGGAAGTTTATGGCTGACAAGAACCCTTTGACTCCGGAAGAAGTGACGGAGTTATTCTCCGAAATCGATGCATCCGGCGTCTTGGATCCGACGCTCGCCAAAAAGCGTACCGAGCGCATGCGCGAGAAAGAGGCTGCCGTCAAGCGCGGTGACAAGGCGACGCTGGCGCGGCTGCGCAGCGAGGATCGCGCGAGCCAGGCAAAACATATCGACCCGCTGTCCGAGGATGATCCTTCGGGCTCGCAGGTGAGCCATACCATTACGAAGACCGCCATGGCCGTAGTTATTGGCATTCTGGTGTTGATCGTGGGCATGCAGATTGGCTACGGCGTGATGCGCCGCCTGAACACCGCCAACCTGTCCGAGAGCGTTTCGGTCGATACCGTTTCTACAGCACTCAAGGGTGGACTCGAGTGGGGCAACGGCTTTACGCAGTTCCCGCTCGACTTTAGTGTCGACGAGGCGGACGAGCGCACGGGTACGGTAGAGGTGACGGTGTTGGACACGTCGTCTGCCAACGAGCTCGAGCTGCTGTCTAACGGGCAGATTCAGGCTGCGGCACTTGCGACCAACGCGTTGCTCAACGATAAGATCGACCGCGTGGTGTATAACGTGCACGCCTATATCGACGAGGACAGCAAGATTCAGCACGACTCTTTCTTTGGCATGTTTCCCGCACGGGGCCATCAGAGCGCCATTTTGACGTTTGTGTGGACCAAGAGCTCGTCAAATGCCACGAGCATCGACTGGAAGATGCGTATCGTGAGCATGGACGACACGATTGCCGAGCGCATCCAAAAGCAGGTGAACTCGGTGTCGTCACTGATTGAGGACCCGGCGGTAAGCCAGACCAAGATTACGGAAGAAAAGGCCGAGCGCGACTTGGAACATCGCCTGCACGGTCGCGAGATCTTCCGCGGTGGCAAGCCCGACCGCACACCGTCCGATCTGCTTGAGCAGGATAAATAAGACGCCATCATCCCGCGTGAGCCAAGTGCCCGCGCGGGATGATTTTTCTGGGACGGGGATTAAATAATCATTCTGAGAGCGGGACTTTGTCGCCAACTGCATACATGGCAGACTGATTTTTCAATCCCCGTTCCAGAAAAATCATTATGCATAGAAAGTCATAATTATCATTTCGTAAACATTTCGATGAAATTAACGCCATGGCGCATACTTGCGGTTAAAATACCGCAAGGCCTAACTACCAACCTTTAAGCCGGTCCGGAGAGACCGGGAAGGAGAATTATGGCGAACAACCATACTGCGGGCACTGCTGCCCGCACCTTCGCGCCCAGCGAGCTTTGCCAGCGCATGCTGGCCAAAACCAGCAAGGGCACCTGCGGTCCCTGCATCCTGTACCTTGAGGATGGGACCGTTTTTTATGGCCGTGCATGTGGTGCCGAGGGCACTGCGACCGGCGAGGTCTGCTTCAACACCTCGCTTGAGGGCTACTTTGAGGTCATGACCGACCCGAGCTATGCCGGCCAAATCGTAACCATGACCTATCCGCAGATCGGTAACTACGGCATCGACGAGACCGACGTCCAGTCGGCCTTCCCCGGCGACGCCGCACGCCCCGCGAGTGCTCCCGCCATGCGCGGCATGATCGTCCGCGACATGTGCGCTACGCCTTCCAACTGGCGCTCGGCCGTCAGCGTGCCGGAATACCTGCGTGCCCACGGCATCGTCGCTATCGAGGGCGTCGACACCCGCGCTCTTGTGCGCCACCTGCGCGACAACGGCTCCAAGATGGGTATTATCTCGACGGAAATCTTTGACGTCGCCGAGCTTGCCGAGCGTCTGGCCGCAGCGCCGACGCTGGTGGGCGAGAACCTGGTCAAGACCGTGAGCTGCCCCGCGCCTCATGCCTTTGCTGCGAGCGACCTGCCTGCTACGCATGACTTTGCGCTTGCCCCTGCCGCTCCTGCCCGCCACAACGTGGTCGCCTACGACTGCGGCGTGAAGCGCGGCATTCTGGAGGGCCTCGTCCGCGCCGGCTGCGACCTTACTGTCGTGCCGTGGGGTACGCCCGCGAGTGAGGTGCTCGACATGAATCCCGACGGCGTCTTTTTATCCAACGGCCCCGGCGACCCCGATGCCGTGGCGGAGACCTACGAGCAGGTGCAGCAGCTGATCGGTAAGGTGCCGGTCTTTGGCATTTGCCTTGGTCACCAGATGATCAGCTTGGCGTGCGGCGCCCAAATGGAAAAGCTTAAATTCGGTCACCGTGGCGGTAACCAGCCGGTTATGAACCTGGTGAGCCGCCGCGTGGAGATCACCGCGCAAAACCACGGCTTTGGCCTGCTGTTCCCCAGTCTGGGCAAACTGATCCCGGAGCTTTCCGGCGGCGAGACCGAGCATGCGGCCGATGGCGACCTGCGCGCCTGGGTGCGTCGCGGCATCGCGCCGGTCGTGATGAACGAGCGCTTCGGCCGCATTCGCCTGACGCACGTGAACCTCAACGACGGCACCGCCGAGGGCATCCAGCTGCTCGACGCCCCATGCTTCTCGGTCCAGTACCACCCCGAGGCCTCGCCCGGCCCCACCGATGCCCACTATCTCTTTACCGCCTTTACGCGACTCATGGACGGTGAGGAGAACTACCTGGACATCGACACCGCGAAGGACCGCCTTGCCGGCTGGAATTTTGCCGAGACCGCCGCGACCGAGACCGAGGAGAACTAACATGCCGAAACGTACTGACATCAAGCGCATCCTCGTCATTGGTTCGGGCCCCATCGTTATTGGCCAGGCCTGTGAGTTCGACTACTCCGGCGCCCAGGCCTGCAAGGTGCTCAAGGAGGATGGCTTTGAGGTCATCCTGGTCAACTCCAACCCGGCGACCATCATGACCGACCCGGGTCTTGCCGACCGCACCTATGTCGAGCCCATCACCGCCGAGTTTATCGAGCGCGTAATCAAGAAAGAGCGCCCGGACGCGCTGCTGCCCACGCTGGGCGGCCAAACCGGTCTGAACGCCGCCGTCGAGCTGGCGAAAGACGGCACGCTCGACAAGTATGGCGTCGAGATGATCGGCTGCGACCTGGCCGCCATCGAGCGCGGCGAGGACCGCAAGCTCTTTAACGAGGCCATGGCCGAGATTGGCCTGGAGGTCGCACGCTCGGGCTATGCCTACAGTGTGGCCGACGCCGAGGCTATCGCCGAGCGCGTGGGCTATCCCTGCGTACTGCGCCCGAGCTTTACCCTCGGCGGCGCCGGCGGCGGCATCGCTCACACCCACGAGGAGCTCGTCTCCATCGTGAGCCAGGGCCTGGAGCTCTCGCCCGCCCACGAGGTGCTGGTCGAGGAGTCCATCGAGGGCTGGAAAGAGTATGAGATGGAGGTCATGCGTGACCACGCCGGCAACGGCATCATCGTGTGCTCCATCGAGAATCTCGACCCCATGGGCGTGCACACCGGCGACTCCATCACCGTGGCGCCGGCGCAGACTCTCTCCGACCTTGAGTATCAGCGCATGCGCGTGGCCTCGCTCGCCATTCTGGAGAAGATCGGCGTCGAGACCGGTGGCTCCAACGTGCAGTTTGCCGTGAACCCCCAGACCGGCCGCCTGATCGTCATCGAGATGAACCCGCGCGTGAGCCGTTCGTCCGCGCTGGCCTCCAAGGCCACGGGTTTCCCCATCGCCAAGGCCGCCGCGCGCCTGGCCGTGGGCTACACGCTCGACGAGATCGTCAACGACATCACCAAGGCAACGCCTGCCTGCTTTGAGCCCACGATCGACTACTGCGTCGTTAAGGTGCCGCGCTTTGCCTTCGAGAAGTTCAAGGGTACCGACCCCACGCTCACCACGCGCATGAAGGCCGTGGGCGAAATCATGGCGATCGGCCGCACCTTTGAGGAGGCCTTTGGCAAGGCCATGCGCTCGCTGGAGGACGGTCACCAGGGTATCTGCGCCGGTGGCAAGGAGGGTGCCGACAAGCTGAGCGACGATGAGCTCGCCCAGGCCGTGGCGACCCCGACCGAGCACCGCATTTTCTTTGTGGTCGAGGCCCTGCGCCGTGGCTGGGACATCGCTCGTATCCATGCCATCTGCGGTATCGATCCGTGGTACCTCAACCGTATCAACGATATGGTGCAGGTCCAGGAGAGCATCCGCGGCCTGCGTGTGGAGGACATTGACGCCGACGCGATGCGCCTGCTCAAGCAGTACGGCACGAGCGACGCCGAGATTGCCGCGCTGACCGGCTCGGATGAGCGCTTTGTGCGCGCCTACCGCAAGGGTCTGGGCGTGGTTCCCAGCATGAAGACGGTCGATACCTGCGCTGCGGAGTTCTCGAGCGCCACGGAGTACCACTACAAGACGTACGAGAACATCTACCGCACGAGCCCGGATGCCAAGAAGTGCGTTGCCCCCGACGAGACCACGCCGGCGGACAAGCCCAAGGCGATGATCCTGGGCGCCGGCCCCAACCGCATTGGTCAGGGTATCGAGTTCGATTACTGCTGCGTGCACGCGAGCTACGCGCTGGCGGCCCGCGGCTTCGAGACCATCATGGTCAACTGCAACCCCGAGACCGTCTCGACTGACTACGACACCTCGGACCGCTTGTACTTTGAGCCGCTCACCTATGAGGACGTCATGGATGTCATCGATGTTGAGCGACCCGACGGCGTCGTGGTGACGCTCGGCGGCCAGACTCCGCTTAAGCTGGCGCGCATGCTCGAGGAGAGCGGCGTGAACATTATGGGCACCACGCCCGATGCCATCGACTTTGCCGAGGACCGCGAGCGCTTCGCCGCTCTGCTCGACAAGCTGGGCATCATGTACCCGCCGGCGGGCCAGGCCACCTCGTTTGGGGAGGCCGAGGCCGTGGCCGCGCACATCGGCTACCCGCTGCTGGTGCGTCCGAGCTACGTGCTGGGCGGCCGCGGCATGATGATCGCCTACGATGCCGAGCATCTGCGCGATTACATGGCCGAGGCTGCGCGCATTAGCCCCGACTACCCGGTGTATCTGGACCGCTTCCTGGAGGGTGCGATCGAGTCCGACGTCGACGCCCTGTGCGACGGCGAGGAGGTCTACATCGGCGGCATTCTGGAGCATATCGAGGAGGCCGGTATTCACTCCGGCGACTCTGCGACCTGCATCCCGCCGTTCAGCTTTAGCGAGAGCCTGCAGGCGAAGCTCCGCGAGACCACGCGCCGCATCGCGATGGCGCTGGGCGTGCGTGGCCTGGTCAACGTGCAGTACGCCATCAAGGGCGAGACCGTTTACGTGATCGAGGCCAACCCGCGCGCCAGCCGTACCGTGCCGTTTATCTCCAAGGCCACTGGCGTGCCGTTGGCCAAGTGCGCGGCGCGTATCATGGCAGGCGATTCCATCGCGAGCCTGGGTCTGCCGAGCGACGAGCGTCAGCTCGATTGGTTCTGCATGAAGGAAGCCGTTATGCCCTGGGGTCGTTTCCCCGGTGCCGACGTTATCCTGGGGCCCGAGATGAAGTCGACGGGCGAGGTCATGGGTATCGCCAAGAGCTATCCCGAGGCATATGCCAAGACACAGCTGGCGATTGACTACAAGCTGCCCGATCCGAGCTGCGGCAAGGTGTTCATTAGCGTGTGCGACCGCGACAAGCGTCATATCCTTTCGGTCGCGCGTATCCTGCGCTACCTGGGCTTTGACATCTGCTCCACCGAGGGTACGGCGCGCGTGCTGCGCGGCGGCAACGTGACGTGCGAAGTCGTGGAGAAGATCAGTGGCCCGCACGACGGCGAGTGCCCCAACATCGGCGACTTCATCGCCGATGGCAAGATTGCGGTAATCATCAACACGCCGTACGGTCCGGGCTCGCGTGGCGATGGCTACCTACTGCGTACCGAGGCCGTGCGCCGCGGCGTGACCTGCGTGACGGCGATGTCTGCGGCCAACACGTACGTGAGCGCCATCGAGGCCGTGCGCGAGGACCAGCAGGGTCACGGCAGCGCTAACGACATGGGCATGGACGTCATCGCCCTGCAGGACCTGCCGCAGTACACGGTGTAGTTGACCTGGTCGGCCGGGGGGGGA
>CABUZE010000014.1 GCA_902495955.1 uncultured Collinsella sp.
AAGCGTCACAGCCGCACTACACGAGCTCGGCAACGTAGGCAGAGGCAGCGGTCTTGGAGGCCTCGGCGTCGTTGACGGAGTCGATCCAAGCCTGACCGGCAGCCTTGAGCTCATCGGACGGACCATCGGCAGCGATGATGTCCTGGGTAGCGGCGATCAGCTTGTGCTGAACGGCCTCATAGCCAACAGCCATGCCCAGACCGTGCTCGGCATTGTCCTCGAACAGGGAGTTGTTCCACGCCGGGCCGTGACCGTCCTTGTCCTTGCAGTAAGGAGCGGTGGCAGCGGGGTTGCCCCAAATGGAGGAGCAGCCGGTGGCGTTGGAGATGAACATGCGGTCGCCGGCGACCTGGGTCACCAGACGTGCATAGGCGGTCTCGGCGCAGCCGGCGCAGGAGCCAGAGAACTCCAGGTAGGGCTGTTTAAACTGGCTGCCCTTGACGTTGGCCGCGATGAGCTCCTTCTTCTCGGAGACGTTCTCGACCATATAGTCCCAAACAGGCTGCTGGTCCATCTCCTGCTCGGTGGGAACCATCTCGAGAGCACCCTTGGGGCAGACCTTGACGCAGTTGGTGCAGCCCATGCAGTCGAGCGGGGACACGGCCATGGTGAACTTCATGCCCTTGGCCTTGGGGCCCATAGCGTCGAGCGTGCGGGTAGCCTCGGGCGCGGCGGCAGCCTCGTCCTCGGTCATCGCGAACGGACGGATGGTGGCATGCGGGCACACATAGGCGCACTGGTTGCACTGGATGCACTTGGTCTCGTCCCAGTGGGGAACGACGACGGCGACGCCGCGCTTCTCGTATGCGGAGGCGCCCAGCTCAAACTGGCCGTCGGCGCAACCGACGAAGGCGGAAACGGGCAGGCTGTCGCCATCCATGCGATCGATGGGCTCGAGCAGGTTCTTGACCTGCTGGGCGATGGCGGACTTGGTCTCCTCGGAGAGCTCGACGGGAGCGGCATCCTCGGCGGTTGCCCAGTCGGCCGGAACCTCGAACTTACGGAAGGCGGTAGCACCGGCATCGATGGCCTTATGGTTGGCGTCGACGATGGCCTGGCCCTTCTTCATGTAGGACTTGGTAGCCGCGTCCTTCATGTACTGCAGGGCGTCCTCGGCGGGCAGGACCTTAGCCAGCGCGAAGAAGGCGGACTGGAGCACCGTGTTGGTGCGCTTGCCCATGCCGACCTTGGCGGCCAGGTCGATAGCGTCGATCAGGTAGACGTTGACGTTGTTGTTCGCGATGTAGCGCTTGGCCACGGCGGGCATGTGCTCGGCGAACTCCTCGTCGCTCCACTGGCAGTTGACCAGGAAGGTGCCGCCCGGCTTGACGTCGCGGACCATCTTGAAGCCCTTGACGATGTAGCTGGGGTTGTGGCAGGCGACAAAGTCGGCCTTGGTCACGTAGTACGGCGAGCGGATCGGGGAATCACCAAAGCGCAGGTGCGAGACGGTGACGCCGCCGGTCTTCTTGGAGTCGTACTGGAAGTAGGCCTGGACGTACTTGTCGGTGTGATCGCCGATGATCATGATCGAGTTCTTGTTGGCGCCGACGGTACCGTCGCCACCCAGACCCCAGAACTTGCACTCAATGGTGCCGGGGGCTGCGGTGTTGGGCGCATCCTCGGCCTCGGGCAGGCTCAGGTTGGTCACGTCATCGACGATACCGATGGTGAACTCGCGCTTGGGCTCGTCCTTCTTAAGCTCCTCGAAGACAGCGAACGCGGACGCGGGAGGCGTGTCCTTGCTGCCCAGGCCGTAACGGCCGCCGACGACCTTGATGCCCGTCTTGCCGGCCTCATAGAGAGCGGAAACGACGTCCTGGTAGAGCGGCTCGCCGATGGAACCCGGCTCCTTGGTGCGGTCCATGACGGCAATCTTCTGGACGGTCTCGGGGAGAACGTCGACAAAATGCTTGATGGAGAACGGACGGAACAGGCGAACCTTGACCAGGCCGACCTTCTCGCCGTGAGCGTTGAGGTAGTCGATGACTTCCTCGAGCACGTCGCAGAAGGAGCCCATGCACACGACGACGCGATCAGCATCGGGAGCGCCGTAGTAGTTGAACAGGCCGTAATCGGTGCCGAGCTTCTCGTTGATCTTCTTCATGTAGCCCTCGACGACGGCGGGAAGCTCGTCGTAGACCTTGTTGCAGGCCTCGCGGTTCTGGAAGAAGATGTCACCGTTCTCGTGGCTGCCGCGGGTGTGCGGATGCTCAGGGTTGAGCGCGTGGTCGCGGAAAGCCTGGACGGCGTCCATGTCGCACATCTCGGCAAGATCCTTGTAGTCCCACATGGCGACCTTCTGGATCTCGTGGCTAGTGCGGAAGCCGTCGAAGAAGTTAAGGAACGGGGTCTTGCCCTCGATGGCGGCAAGGTGAGCCACCGGCGAGAGGTCCATGACCTCCTGGACGTTGCCCTCGGCGAGCATGGCGAAACCGGTCTGGCGACAGGCCATGACGTCGGAGTGATCACCGAAGATGTTCAGGGCGTGCGAAGCGACGCAACGCGCGGAGACGTGGAAAACGCCCGGGAGCTGCTCGCCTGCGATCTTGTACATGTTCGGGATCATCAGGAGCAGACCCTGAGAAGCCGTGTAGGTGGTGGTCAGAGCACCGGCGCCCAGCGAACCGTGAACGGTACCGGCTGCACCTGCCTCGGACTCCATCTCGACGACCTTGACCGGGGTGCCGAAGATGTTCTTGCGACCCTGGGCCGCCCACTGGTCGACATGGTCGGCCATCGGGCTGGACGGCGTAATGGGATAAATTCCCGCTACCTCGGTGTACGCATACGAAACATATGCGGCCGCCTCGTTGCCGTCCATAGACTTAAACTTACGCGCCATATACCCCTCTCCTCTCATATAGGTATACAGGCCCCGGCGATCGCCGGGATATTGGCGTGATGGGATTTTCGTTGTTGCTTCCAATCATCTGGCAGGCGGACTCAGCAGCAGGTACATGGCGTGGAGAGAAGGCATGCCAAGGCGAGGAGGGCTGCACGCGCTCCACAGGCCCAGCTACCCGTCTTGCACATGACCGAGCGCCGCAAAGGCCGCATGCCGGATGCTCCCGGGCACGCCCCGGCGATGGGAAGCGCCCGCAACGGAAATCCGCATGCGGGTTTATTGTACCCCGCCGTCAAGCCATATTTCGGCAAATATAGGTGGCCGGTAAAGGTTTACCTCGGGTGACTATTGTGCACCCGGCACCGACGGACACAGTCCCCTGGAACCCCACAGCAGTTGCGGTGAAATAGGGACTGTTTTTGCTGTTAACGGCCTTAATCAGTCCCTATTTCACCGCAAGTTATTTGGGGGGATGAGTTAGAGGGTGCCGAGGAGGATGGCGTAGGTGGTGGATTCGCCGAGTTTGAGCTCGTCGCCGGGGTTGAGCTGAGCGGAGCGGCCAGGCTCTACTTGAATACACACGCTCGTGGCCCCGTTTACCACCACGGTGCCGTTCGTGGACGACAGGTCCTCGACAAACCATGTGCCAGAATCGTCGCACCAGATATGGGCATGGCGGGCCGAGACGTCGTCGCCGACGTCGGTGATGTCGCCCTCCCCCGTTGCCAGCGCGCCGATCTCGACGCCTTCTTCACTCGGCTGAATCCAGCGCGGGGCGCTCACCACGTAGCCGTTTTGCACGCGCAGCAGTCCCAGCGGATGCGCCGGCGCGACCTCGTGCTCGCCCGCGACCGAAGATGTGCTCAGCGAGCGCGGCGTCGACGTGGCGCCGCCACAGGTCGCATGAGCGTAGTCGATGGCATAGGTCACCGACGAACGTACATCTGCCGAGCAACCCACGGCGACAAACAGCACCAGGATGGCCTCGGCGCGCTCGGCGGGCATGAGTTCAGCCGCCTGCGACAGGCGCTCGAGCGCATTGCGATAGAGATTCGTGTCCTGATGGCATTCCTCGAGTGCCCGCACCATGGGCTCGCCAGCGGGGCCGCACACCATATTGGTCACGGCCGCGGCGTCCATGGGGTTGCGACGGCGCAGGGCCAGCTGCGACATAATGCGCGCGGCCGAGGTGCCGTAATCGGCAAAATAACGTTCCTGCAGCGTGCCGACCGGTGCGCGCACGATAAAGCGCGAAACCCAGGAGCGATCGGCGGCACGACTCTGCGGACTACGGCCGTCGGCGAGCGGGCGGCTCGAGAGCACCAGGCCGCACAGTTCGATATGGCTCAGGTGCGCTGCGCGCTTAAAGATGTCAAACATTGCCCCGCACGGGGTGAGCTCAGCTTGAGAAGCCATGGCTTAGCCCTCCTTGGTCGCAGAGATCGTGTCGGATACTTCGGCCGGCCCGCCAAAGGCGCGGGCAGCCGCGGCTCCGCCGGCAAGCGGCGTCGCCATGGAAATTTTCGCACGTCGTGCTGACACGACGGGAAGCTCAAAGGCAAACCCCATCGCCAGCAAAAACCACGTGAGCGCATAGGTTGCAATTATGGCGGCCACCAGGCCACCCGCCACGGCATGCTGGGAAAACACGGCACATGCGAGTGCGGCCAGCGCCGGAACCTCGCAGGCGGAAAGGGCCAACACGCCCTGCAGGAATCCCGCACGGCGGTCGCGCGCCAAGGCCCCGGCAGCGATGCCCACCATGCCCGGCAGTGCCAACGCCAGCGCGGCGATAATGGCCGGCAGCTTCCCGGACCACATAAGCGGTCCCACGACGAGCGTCACATGGGCGCCCGACGCCAACAGCGCCGCCGACGCCACGACCACAGTCCAAAGCACGCCGCATACCGCCGTCGCACCAACCATCGCCGCACGCCGGGCTGTGTGCCCCGATACCTCCATCGGGCACGGCATGAGCGGCTCGGCGCGAAGCGAGCGGGCGACATTTTGCGCATAGTGGTCGCAAAATGCCGAGAGCGCCGCTTCCACCGCAGCCGGCGCGGGACGATCTTCCTGATGGCAGGACAGGCAGGCCATCACCACATCGAACAGCTGAGCGTCGACAAACGCCAGCGCATCGCGCAGGTCCTCGGAATTTGGATCGAGCCCCAGCTGCTGAGCCTGTTCGGCCGCGGCAAGTGCCACATCGGGCTCGCGTCGCAGCAGTTGCGTCAAGTCGCAGCCGGGCGCGTGGGCGCCGACGGGATAATCGGGCAGCGTATCCATCTTGAGGCGATAAGGGCTGGCGATATCGCGCGTCTTTTTGCGCGAGCCCGAAGTACCCGACGCACCCGGCGCTACTTCGTACGGCGCGACACCGGCGATGAGCTCGTAGACCGTACTCGCCGCTGCATAGACATCGATCGCCGGCGGCATACGAAGCATGCGCAGGTCGGGGATATCGTCGGTGAGCATCTCGGGCGGGGCGTAGGCCACCGTCGCGCGGCGCAACGTGGCATAGCGCTCGGTAAACGATGCCTTGCCGCCGGCGCCGGCCACCGCAGAGGCGGGCTCGAGCGCCAGCGACGAGCCAAAGTCGATCAAGCACAGGTCGAAGGTGCCTTCGGCAAGCTGTCGGTCGAGCGGCAGGCGCGCCGTGCGCACCATAATATTAGCGGGCGAGATATCGCGATGGACGAACCCCTCGCCCACCAAGCTCATGCGGCAGAGCAGATCGAACAGGTCGCGACCCAGGCGCGCCGCCACGAGCGGCGACAGACGCCCGGCATCGTCCACGGCAAGGCGCGAGCGCAGGCGAGCGAGCGTCTCGCCCTCGACCCACTCCATGACGATCACGGGCACGCCGTCGGCCTCGCCCCACCCGTATAAGCGGGGAAAGCCCTTAAGGCCCGAAAGGGCACGATGGCATTCATATTCCTCGCGAAACGCCGCCTTGAACTTGGTGACCAGCGCCTCGTGGGCGACATCGTCATCAAATTCGTCGCGCGCTGGCAAGATGAGCTGCTTGAGCGCCACGGCCTCGCCCTGCGCGTTGACGGCACGCGTCACACGGCCGATACCGCCGCGGCGCATGGTGGCGTCATCGGCAAACAGCATCGCAAAACGGCGCAGGTAGGCGGGAAGCTCGTCCGTGCCCAGGGCGACGGCCGGCTCAAACCCGTCGACGCGCGCCAGGCGCAGGCCCACCATGGGATCACGGTTGAGCGACTGGGCTGCCGTAGAAGCGAGGTCGTTCGTCATAGGGCGATCGCCGCCACATTGGTGTTAAAGTTGTTGAGCGCAACGTCGTCATCGCCGTAATGTCCCACCCATTGACACAGGTTGGTATAGCAGCCCCACAGATTGGCATACTGCCGATACCACTTAGATTTGGTCGAGAACCTTTGCCGACCGAACTCGGCACGGATAACAAACATATCGTTGGCCAGGGTGTCGCACGGTCCGGTATCGCCCGTAGCGTTATAGGTCGAAACCACGCTGTTGGCGCGGGCGACATAGCCATCGAGCATGTTGTATTTGGTCACGAGCCAACTGTGAATACTCTCCTCCTCGGCAGCCGAGAGGCCACCCGAGCCCGCGTCCCCGCCGGTACCGCCGTCCGTCGAGCCACCACTCGAAGATCCACCGCCAGAGGCGGAGCCCGAACCGGAACCGCCGTCCGAGCCCGCCGAACCGCTGCCAGAACCGGACCCGTCCGAGCCGCCGGGCTTGCCCGTCTGCTGCGTATCCTGCTCCTTCTGCTGCTCCACCTTGTTAACGACAGAAGCCACGCTGTTATTGGAAAGCTTCGTAATGACCTTGGTGTTGGTGAGCACGATGGTCTTGCCGTTTGCCAGCGTGATCTCGTTGGACGCCTGCTCGCCCTCGTCCGCGGGATCGACGCCAAACACGGTGCGCCCGACCACGCTCGCCCACGCATATCCAGTTGTCGTTCCCAAGTCGCTTTTGGCCTTGCGTCCAATATGCAGCTCGCGCGCAGCATGCGCCTGCACCATGGACGGCACCGTCATGCCATAAGCCGAAACACCGGCTATGACCAGCACGAGCGAGCAAGACAGCAGCACATACGCCCGAGGCGCCAGGCCCAGCCGGCGTCGCATGCGCACCGCGGCGCCACGCTTTGTCTGAGTGCCCCCGGGCCGCATGCGTTCTCCTCCAACAAAAACACGCCGCTTAAAAGCGGCGCATTCTTTCATATTCACATTTGAGTGTATCAGCGAACCCAAAAGGTTGCGCAACGAATGGGCAAATACGAGGTGCAGACGGACCCATCCACGCGATAAGCGGATGAAAAGCAGGTTTGTTGAACAACAAATGCATGAACGTGTGCCCAATTATGAGTGCCCCGTGCGGCAGGCCGACGGGACATGCCGTGGAGCTGGCGCCGCCTAGATCGCGCGGCGGGCCTCGATAGCGCGGCCAAGCGTAAGCTCGTCGGCATACTCCAAGTCGCCGCCCACGGGAAGGCCGCTCGCAAGACGCGATACCTCAACGCCCAATGGCTTGATGGTGCGAGCAAGGTAGCTCGCCGTGGTCTCGCCCTCAATGTTGGGGTTGGTGGCGATAATGACCTCGTGGATGTCCTCGTGGCCCAGGCGCGCCAGCAGCTCGCGGATATGCAGCTGCTCGGGACCAATCTTGTCCATGGGGCTGATCACGCCGCCCAGCACATGGTAGAGGCCATGGTAGCTGCCCGTGCGCTCGATTGCCTGGACGTCGCGCGGCTCGCCCACCACGCAAATGCGAGTGGTATCGCGCATCGGGTCCTGGCAGATGGAGCACTCGTCGGCCGTGGCGTAGTTAAAGCAACGGCTGCAAAAGTGGACCTCCTGCTTGACCTCCAGGATGGCCTCGGCCAGGCGGCGGGCCTCCTCGGCATCGGCCTCGAGCAGGTAATAGGCGATGCGCTGGGCCGACTTGGGACCAATGCCCGGCAGACGGCCCAGTTCATCGAGCAGTTTTTGCAGACTGTGATTCGCACTCATATATATGCGTGTCTTAGAACGGCATGCCCGGGATGTTGAGGCCGCCGGTGATGGCGCCCATCTGCTTGTTGGCGAGCTCGTTGACGCCGCGGACGGCCTCGTTGACGGCAGCCATGATCATGTCCTGCAGCATATCGACGTCCTCGGGATCGAGGGCATCGGGATCGATGGTGAGGTTGACGAGCTCCATCTCGCCGTTAACGGTCACCTTGACCATGCCGCCGCCGGCAGAGGCGTCGACGGTCTGGGACTTGAGGTTCTCCTGCGCGGCGGCAAGCTGCTCCTGCATCTTACGAGCCTGTTTCATCATCTGCTGCATGTTCATACCGGCCATGATGGCTCCTTTACGTGCGGCCGCGCAACGAGCTGCAAGGGCAGCCGGGGCGCGGCGGGACTTTCAAACTCAAAAATCGTACCACGGCGCGCGGCCAGCGAGCGGGGCGGACGTGTTACCTCAGTCGATATACATGTCCTGAAGTGCAAGCCGCACCCAAAGATTATGCAAAGTTGAGTACTTCGCATCTGCATAATATTGAAAGCTAAATCTTGTAGAGCCGGAATCCGACATTTAATGCGTACCACTAAATGGCCAAATGCCGAGCCACTGCTCGAGGCGGCGCTCATGACGGCGGGGTATAATCTGATTGCCATAGATAGCAATTTGGAGGTGCCCCACGAATGCCCCCGACATGCTCCAGAACATCCGCTCAAAACACCCCGTTGCATATGTGGTTCTCTATCTCTTTGTCGGCTGGGCATTGCTGGTTGTCATCACCCATGCCATAGCCTTTGGAGCAGAACTGCTGATAGCCAGCTCGGACCAGCCCGTCGTCAAATGGGAAGCGACCGATGAGTGCACCGACGGAACCCGAACCATTTACTACAACAGCCCGTCCCTCTACCAAGAGTTCAAGGTCAAGATAAAGGACTTCAAGATTGTCGATGCCGAACCGGGCTCTTTATTGACAATCGGAGCAACCGTCAACGCCGAGCAAGTCGAGCACACGGACAGCCACGCGACGTATCGTATCGGCCTCAGCACCCTAGGCCGACCGTCACGCACCTGTCTGCTCGAATGCGATATACGCGACGCCACACTACACATGTCCGAAATACAGATGCGCCCGGACAAAGAGATCTCTTCTTGAGCAGTATGCCCGCCCGCACGGTTACTCCACCGGCTTGAAGATCGTGGCCTGGCCAAAGACGCTGCGGATGAGGGCTTTGGCCTCGTCCTCGGTCTGCGGGATGCTCGGGGCTGCGCCCTGGTGGCCGAAGGGGCTGCCGGCGCCGGGGTTAGACTCCCAGGGAGCTGCAGGAGTGTCCTCCTCTTTGGGGGCAGTTGCAGCGGGCTTGGGCGCGGACGCCGCACCCGGCACGTCGAACGGAGGCAGATCGTCCCCGCCGGCATCGGCAGCAAAACCGCCGACCATGGCATCGTCGTAGGGAACCTGCTCGGATTCCCACGGCGCAGACGACACAGCAGGCTGAGCCTTGGGAGCGGACGCGCGCTCGGGTGCTCGGGGTGCGGGCTCGGTCGGGAGCTTGCCCGTAGCGGGAGCGCCGGCAGGGTTGTCGGAGCGCAGCCAGGGGGCCTTAGCCAGGTCGGATGACTTGGGCGCAGGCGCGGCGGCGGGCTTGGGCGCGGGGACCGGAGCAGCCGGTTTGGGCGCCGCGGGCTCAGGCGCCGACGGAGTCGGTACCGCCACCGGCGCTGTTATTGGCTGCGGCGCGCTGGCGCTCGAGGATACAGGGGCCGCCGAGGACACGGGTTGCGGGTCCGCAGATGCCGCAGCCCGTGCAGATGGAGAATGCTCCTCATGTTGAGGAGCCGGCGTGTCACCTCCATCCAGGACGTAGTCGACGGTGCGACGACCGAAGACCGCGCAGACCGTCGGCAGGACCACCGATTGCGTGTCGGCGCGACCGAGCATCTTGATGGCAAAGGTCGAGCCAGCGGGGAACGAGACCGTGAGCTTGGAGCCGTCGTCGGCCGTGGCGCGGGCGTTGAGCAAAAGGCCTGCATAGGAAGCCTGACGAGCCTTGACGCGCTCGACGACCTCGGCCCATTTGCGCTGGAGCTCGCCGGCGTCCTCGACCGCGGGGGTCTCGGCAGCACCGGCGGCGGCAACCTGGGCGGCGTTGTTGGGCCTGGACACCGGCACGGGCGATGCAGCAGGTACGGGAGCCGGAGCCGCGGACTTGAGCGCAGACTGGGCCGCCGGAGCAGCAGCGCCGCGGTCCCAAGGCATGCCACCCTGATGCGCAGACGTAGCAGCGGGGGCGGCGGTCGCCGCAGGAGCAGCAGCTCGGGCGCCCGAGATCAGCGTCGGCTGCTGGACAGCGGGTGCGGATGCAGCAGGCGCACTCGCTTGAGCAGCAGCCACGCTCGCCGGAACGGCGGCGTTGGCAACCATGGCCTCCAAGCGAGCCACGCGCTCAGCCAAAGCCTCAATCGTTAAATCGGCCTCGGGACGCGTCAGGCGGGTGCAGGCGATCTCGAGCACCAGGCGCACGTCGCTCGCACCCCTCATCTCCAAGGCGGCATCGTCGAGCACCGTCAGCACGCGAGCCAAACGATCGGCAGGATGCTCGCCAAAGGCAGCGGCCTCGGCCGCAAGCGCCTCGGCCTGCTCGGCACCGCCCTCAAACAACTCAGCACGGGCACCGGCAACGCAGGCAACATACACGTCGCGCACGTGCGCCACCAGGTCGCGCGTCAGTTCCAGCAGATCGTTACCTTCCTCGACCTGCGCGCGAATAAGCCCATAGAGCTCGGCGACATCACGATCGGCAATGGCGCGCGTAAACTCTCCCAGAATCTGGTCCGAAACTTCGCCCAAAAGTGAGCGGGCATCGTCCGCATGCACGGTGCCGTTGCCGAAGACGCTCAGCTGCTCCAGCGTGGAGAGCGCATCGCGCATGCCGCCCTTGGCATGGCGCGCCACGATGGCAAGCGCCTCGTCGTCGTAGTCGAAGCCCTCCTGCTCGCACACGTATGCCAGGCGGCGCTCGATATCCTCGTTACCGATGCGGTGGAAATCGAAGCGCTGACAGCGCGAAAGGATGGTCTCCAGAATCTTTTGCGGGTCGGTGGTGCACAGCACAAAGATCACGTGCGC
>CABUZE010000015.1 GCA_902495955.1 uncultured Collinsella sp.
TCGCGGAACGCCTTGAGGATGGACTTGAGCGCCTTCTTGCGGCCGCGGTTGACGCCGATCAGCGACAGCGAGCCGGCAAGGTCGTAAGAGAGCTCGGGCTTGACGTCGAGCTTTGCCGTGAGCTGCGCCGCCGCGGGCGGAATGCGGCCGCCGGCAGCCAGTGCGTCGAAGCTCTCGAGCGTAAAGTAGCCGTGGACGTAGGTCTTTGCCTCGTTTGCCCAATCGACCAGCTGCTTGGCGGTCAGTCCCGCCGAACGCTGGCGCACGGCCTCGAGCGCCAAGAGCGCACCGGTCGCGCAGGGCAGAGCGTTGTCGACCACGTAGAGCTCAAAGTTGGGATACTCGGCGCGCACGGCATCTGCCGCCTGGCACGCGGAGTTGTAGCTCGACGACAGCGCCGAGGTAAAGCACAGGTAGACCGTGGGCGTGCCCTCTTTGGCGCACTCGGTAAAGAACTCGATATAGCGACCGAGCGACACAGCCGAGGTGGACACGCGGGCGCCGGCGCGCATCCGGTCGTAGAACTCCTTGGGCGTGATGCTCGACCAGATGTCATCCGTGCGCTCTTCGCCATCGATAATGAAGGGGAAACCCAGGATATCGACATCGAGGTTCGCAGCGACCTCGGGGCTAAAGTCGCAGCAGGTATCGACGACGATGCGGCAACGGTTCGAATGACCGGCGGATGCGGCTTTGTCCATCAAAGCGACTCCTTACGTAAAAAGGCGGCCACCCGCATGGGATGGCCGCCAACCGTTAACTCATGCAAGTTAACGTATTTTACTCGTCAAGTGTTTCGATGCGGGGCTTGATGATGCCATATCCACCATTCTTACGGTGATACACCACATTGATGAGACCAGTCGTCGCGTTCTCAAACACGTAGAAGTCGTGGCCCAGCAGATCGGTCTGCACCAGCGCCTGCTCCTCAGTCATCGGGGTGACATCGATGACCTTCTCGCGGACGAGCAGGTCGTCCTCCTCCTCGGGCAGCAGCAGGTCGGCCAGATCCTCGACGCGCTCGACCGGCGCAACATCCGCTGCACTGGCACCGCCCTGGCGGTTGTCCACGACCTTGGTCTTGAACTTGCGCAGCTGGCGGGTGACCTTATCGGCGGAGAGGTCGATGGCGGCGTACATATCTGCACCGTGCTCGGCAACGCGAATCACCGAACCGCGGGCACGAACCGTAACCTCGACGATTGCCGGGTTGGGGTTCGAGGGGTTCTTCTCATAGCGAAGTACAACGTCGACCGTCATGGGCTCGATATCGAAAACCTTGAGCGCCTCGCCGATCTTCTCATCCACATGCGCACGCAGAGCATCGGTTACCGTCGTCTTGCGTCCAGAAACCTTGATATCCATACGTGGCTCCAATCTGCCTCGGGGACTTACTGTACTGGCTATGTACCCATTGCCGTGCATTTAATCACGCGGATTCCTAAAGACCCGAATAACGATTGCTTGATACCGCATACCGAAGTCTCGCACTTTTCTGTGGCAAAGTGCGCTATAGGAGGGGGCCGACGGCTTTGGTTTTGCACCTAAAAAATGTCCTTGACCTGCTGGTTTTATGGAAACGAAAAAGCCGGGCTCCCCTATTGGGAAAGCCCGGCAATGCGTGTTGAAACCGTGAAGAGGTGTCCTTTCCAACGTATAGGAGACACCACCCCTAGCAATAACTAGCTATTGAGTTTGTTAATGTCGTCGTCGGTGATGGCGCCTTCCTGGCTGGACGATTTGTCCTCGGAGGATGCGGTCTCATTGTTGGAATCGGAGGACTCGCTGCCGGAGGACGTGGTCTCACTGGACTCAGAGTCGCCCGGCTGCACGTTAGCGCCCGAAACCGTCTTAGTGGTGAGGTCGTAGGGCATCCTGCCATACCAGACGCAGTGAACTGCCTCGAGCGTGCCGTCGACCGTGATGTCGTCGAGGGCATCGCTCACGGCACGGCACAGTTCGTCATTGGACGAGAGGCCCGCAACACCAAGCGTCGAGGGCGCCTCGAGCGCACCGACATAGGAGACCTCGCTCATCAGGCGTGCAAGGTAGCCGCCAGCCGTGGAGTCGCAGATCACATAGTCGACCTCGCCGGACTCGAGCGCCTCAAAGCACTCGTTGATGTTGGAGTAGGTCTTTTGGTTGGCGGTAATGCTCTGCTTGGCAAGCGCCTCCTGCGAGGCCGAGGACATCTGGACACCCAGGGTAGACGTGTTAAGGGTATCGGTGGAAACGCTTAGCGACCCACCATCGCTGGTTTTACCGAACACAGAAGCGGCATCGTACAGGCAGGTGCCGAGCGAGCTAATGTCCCCGTCCGTGGAGTTAATCTCGCCGATAAAGATATCGGCCTTTTTGTCGCCGAGCGCGGAACCTGCCGAGGACGCATCGACGAAGGCGACCTTAAGGCCCATGCGGCTTGCGAGGGCGCGGGCGGCGTCAACCGCATACCCCGTGAGCTCGCCGTCGGCGCCCTGCATGGCCTGCGGCGCATCGGAAGTATCGAGGGCGACCGTCAGGGTTCCGGGAGTGACCAGGGCATCGTCCGACACCGCCGGCGTGACGGTCTCGTACTCGATCTGGTCGATCGTGGGAGTCGTGAACGTAGACAGCGGGTTGAACGCGCATCCGCTCAGGCCCAAAACGGCGATGACCGCTGCGGTCCCAGCACCTAACCGAGCCGCGTGCATCAAGCTGCCCCTCACCATGTCCACTACCCTGCCTTCTGTGTCGTATACAATCCGTGCGTTGCGCGGAATATCAGGTTGTTCCCACCAGCTGACCTGGTATTTGACCCCACACTTGCGCACCGGGGTGTTTGCTCGGGAGGCCGCAGCCACCTTCACGACTGACCCGCTCGCCCGCGAGGCGGTATTGCCCCAAAGAAAGTAGAACGGACGGTGCGGCTTACATCTAGGACGCGCCATGATCGCGCCGCGCGCACGCGGTCGCTTACGTGGATCCCTTTGACCGCGTCTGTCTTGGACTAGGACGGGCATTTCGTCCGTCCGCAACCACAGCCTGGTAGGAACGAAGCGCATTATAACTAAGTTCAAGCTAAAGTTTAAGGTTAGGGGCGTCATTCGCATCTCGAGTACAGATTTTGCGGGTCGGAGCGGACCATTCGTGCCCCTTTGATGCCCGTAGCTCCCCTACGGGTAGCTCCGGGGCACCCGTCTCAGGGTGCCGTGTGCAAAAAACGGCAAATATGAGTACTGTTACCAATTTAGTAGCAGCGTATTACCGCCTCACGAGCCCTTTTTGAGTTCCGCACAGCCTGCTTGGCGCCAAGATATTCCACATTCGTTTATTATCTCTTCGCTGAATCCAGATTATCGGCCCAAGTTTCTTTGTTTTTGCTGTCACTAATCTAGTAACAGTACTCATATTTGCCGTTTTTTGCACAGAGCATATAAACAGACCCCCTATAAAGCCATAGTTTTACGCTGGTTTGAGCCCAAAGCACGCTCGGAGCGTATTCAGCAGAGCATCTTGCCTCTTTCGACGAGCCTCTACGCGATTCTGATATCGCTTACCCATACGCTGGTGGATGCGCCATGCGAGTGCTTCCATCGCTTCCATGTCGCAGAGCATTTCGTTGTTGACCGTCGCGACCTCGATTCCCATAGTAATCAAGCCCGTGTTGCGTTTTTCATCATGGATACGTCCCCTCCGGGAGGAATGGCCCAGCTCACCGTTGTATTCCAGGTCAAACTGGGCTGCTTCCTGATACGCATCGCAAACTGCATGCGGCATCCCCGAGATTGCCCGCGCGCGGTCATCGAACTCGATCTTGTAGTCGGTCTTAAAGGGACCGCAGGCAAATCCGCCATAGGAAAACGGAAGCGAAAACAGAGCGAGCATGATGCACTCCATGGGCGAGCGCGGGTTTTCTGACAAGTAGGGACACAGACGCTGCAGTTGTTTGGCCGCATTCCCCTTGCATACCGCGAGGTAATCTGCCAGACGATCGGGCGTCAGCACCGGCTCAACCTCAAAGTAGCCCACGTCTGCTGGCTGGTCCTTGTCCTTTGCAAGTTTATTCGTAACGGGCGAGGTGTAGGGAGGCAGATACTTCCCGCGGTCACTCAGCGAAATCTTAGAGCACAGCTCCTGGGCCAGGGCAAATGCCTGGATACAGCCGACCTCGCGCGCGACGGCTACGCAAAGGGCCTCGGGAGATTGACTGTACACCCCCGGTTCCACCTCTAGAATCGAGCCGGCGGGCAACTCGGAGCATACGGACCAGCTCACGCCAAGAATACGGCGGCGCTGCGCCGCAGATCCCACCAGCAAGCAAAGATCTTCTTGCACCTCGCCGCTTGCGGCCCCAATCCGCACCAAGTCGGGAAGATAGATGTCCTCGGTCGAGGGCGACGACGTGCGCAGCACATGGCGCTCTTCATCGGGATCAAGGTCCCTCCAGCTTATGTAGCCCATCTGCCGGCGCTCGGAGCGCATCATGCGTAGCGCCGAGGCGCCTGTTAGGATTACGGAAGCCGCTAGCTGTTCGCTTGTCGGCTCGTTGCGCCGCTCAATCTTCACTGCCACAAAACCACCCCTACCAAACGCGTGCGATAGCGAGGCCATCAACGGCCGCGGCACCGGCGCGCTTGAGTTCCGCCGAAGCCGCGGCCATCGTCGCGCCCGTGGTGATAACGTCATCGATAAGCAGCAGGCGGCGGCCGTGCACGTCCTCAACCGTCTCATACATGCCTTGGGCACGCTCGCGGCGCTCCTCACGACCGAGTTCGCGCTGGTCGCCATGGCCGTACTTGACCAGGGCGTCCAGCAACGGCACGCCCGACAGCTCGCAAAATGGGCGCGCAGTGGCCTCCATATGATCGAAACCACGCCGCCGAAACGCTGCCGCCGTCGCAGGCACAAACACCACCGCATCCGCACCGGACAGCACACCTCCATAGCGATCGGGCGCTACGACCTGGGCATGCAGGGCGGTGTCGTAGAGCAGCTCCGCCAGATACGGAGCCAGACGTCGCTCGCCCGCATCCTTGTACGCTTTAATGATGCGCGGCAGCGGATGCGTGTAAGCGGCACATGCCAGGCACCGGTCGAGAGCTTCGGCCATCGCCGAGGACGTGCCCTCGACCGAGCACTCGGTGCACAGCAAGTCTCCAAACGGGGCACCGCATCGGATGCAGCTATAACGTGGATCGATGAGCGCAAGCGCCGCCAGGCAGTCTTGGCAAATAAGCGCGCCGGAGCGCTCGCAGCCGGCGCATCGCGTGGGCGACAACGCCTCAAGCGCCTCGTGCGCCGCCCGCTCGGCAAACGGTAGCAATTCGTCAGCAAACGGTAGGATGCCGGCACTTTGCAGGCGTCCCGACACATTCAAATGTCTCTTCACGACACAACCCTCCCTACGCTCGGTCGCAGGGAGGGTTGTTGATTCAGCGCTATGGTACCCCGACGCGTTTGGGGTCAGGCAGGTTAAATCCGTTTGCGGGCGCTATTCGCCGGTGGGCGGTTGCGGTGCGGACGAGTTTTGGGTCGAGCCCTCGCCACCATCTTGACGCGGCTTGCGGGAACGACGACGGCGACGGCGCTTCTGGCCCTGGTCGGCCGAACCCTCGCCACCACGATCTTCACGCGACTCGTGTTCGTCGCGAGCAGCGCCGCGCGCGGCCTTGGCAGCCGCCCCTCCGCCATCTCCGGGGCGACGACGTGTGACCTTGACCTCGCCATCCGAGACCTGATCGGCCACGGAGGGCACCGAGGGCTTTTGCTGCGTGCCCGAGGAATGGCGACGACGCGGACGCGGGGCGCGCTCGTCATCGTTGCGCTGCTTGCCGCCCTTGTCGGCAGGCGTATCGGAACCCGAACCACCCCTGGGGGCGGCACCGGCTTCGCGAGCGGCTGCGGCGCGGAAGGCGTCCTCGCGCTCCTCGCTCGACAAATGGCGGCGGCGACGGCGCGTGGGATTCATGCCACCGCCGCGATTCTGCTGCTGAGGTTGCTGGGCCTCGCGCTCGCGGGAGGAGTTCTTGCCTGCGGGAGCGGCCTCGCCGGCATCGCCCGAACCCGAGCGCTTGCGGCGGCGACGTCCACCGGCAGCCTCCTCGGCCTCGGGTGCCTCGGCCTTGCCGCGACCCTTACCGCGGCCGCGACCCTCGCCCTGGCTCTGACCGGCACGGGTATCGGCGTCCGCATCGCGGCGACGGCGCTTGGGCATCGTCGTCCCCGCCAGACGGTCGGCGCTCGACAGGCCATCGCCCACGTCGACGCCGTTCTCGCGGTCGAGCTCCATAAGCGCCAAGCGCATCTCGGGCGACTCGATACGCTCGAGTACATCGCGCGTCACGCAGTCGGGACGGCAGTTGCAGCCCTGCTCGGCGGCCTTCTTTTTGCAGCCCTCAGAGCAGGTCATGTCGGCCAGGTTGACCTTAAAGACTTTGCCGTTCTCCAGGCGCAACACCAGCTGCTCACGCGGCGTGTCATATTCCTGGATGCGCGCCCTGCCAAGCGGCGTATCGATAAGCGTCTTCTTTTTGGGCGCGCGGCTCTTAAAGTCCTTGTACGCCTCGAACTCATAGCGCAGGCAACACATCAGGCGACCGCAGACGCCGCTAATCTTGGACGAGTTGAGCGGCAGGTCCTGCTCTTTTGCCATACGGATCGAAACCGGCTCAAACTGTCCGCCAAAGCGCGTGCAACAGAGCTCCTGGCCGCACTGGGCATAGCCGCCCACCAGGCGGGTCTCGTCGCGCACACCGATCTGGCGCATGTCGACGCGAATGTGCAGCGTCGAGGAGAGGTCCTTGACGAGCTGACGGAAATCGACGCGCTCCTCGGCGGCAAAGTAGAACACAGCCTTCTCGCCGCCAAACAGGTACTCGACGCCGACCGGCTTCATCTCGAGGTCGAGTTCTTTGACCAGACGGCGGAAATCGACCATCGCCTCGTCACCCTGGATAGCCAGGTCGTCGGCAAGCTGCAGGTCGATGTCGCTCGCTACGCGCAACACGGGCTTGAGCGGCTGACCGATTTCGTCGAGCGGCACCTCGAAGGGGGCGGCCGTGACCAGGCCAATCTCGGTTCCGCGCTCGGTGGAGCAGATGGCATAATCGGCCTCGAGGATATCCAGATCCTGTGGGTCGAACCACAGGTCGCGCGAGGCGTAGGTAAACTTAACGGGTACGACTAACGGCATTTCAGTGCCTTCCTGATATCGAACAGCATGACCTCGATGGCCAGCTGGGGAGTAACGTTTCTGGCGATGTTGCGCTCGGCGGTTGCGACTGCTTCGAGCGCCCGGGTGGCACCCGCAACATTCGTCGCCGCGGCAAGCCGCCCGATCGTGTCGCGCACGTCCTCGTTCACAACGTCCGCCGCCTCATCCTGAAGCGTCAGCAGCACGTCGCGCATGAGCGTCCGCGCGCTCGCCAGCGCTTCCATGATACCCGAACGCTCGCGCGCGTTGAGTTCGCGCTTGTTGCGGTCCTCAAGCTGCTTCAATGCTCCACGCGACAGGTAGTCGGCATTTTGCTCGAGCACCTTTTCCTGCGTGGACTTGACCTCGGCGAGCGGCGCCTTGACGGCGACGATGAGCGACTTGGCGCGACTGAGCACATCGGCCTCGTCGGCGGCGATGAGCGAGTCGATGGCACGGACCATCTGGCGACGGGCGTCCTGGCGCTCGGCGCTCTTGAGGAACTCGATACCACGCGTGGGGCTTCCCGCCACGGCGACGGCCATGCGGCAGCGCGCGGGATCTTGACCGGTGGCGCGGCTCACGGCCTGCGCGGCCACAGTGGGCGACACCAGCCGAAACGGCACGCACTGGCAGCGGCTCACGATGGTGGGCAGCATCACGTCGGCCGAGGTGCCCAACAGGATGAACATGACGCCCTCGGGCGGTTCCTCGAGCGTTTTGAGCAGCGCGTTGGCGGTGTTGGCGCGCAGTTGCTCGGCACGGTCGATGATGTAGACCTTCGCCTTGGCGCGGATGGGCGCCAGGGGCACGTCGTCGAGCAGCTCGCGGGTCTGCGCGATGAGGTAGCCCGTAGCGCTTTCGGGGGTGTAATAGTGCACGTCGGGGTGCGTATGGCGTGCGACGCGCACGCAGCTGTCGCACGAGCCGCAGCCGTCCTGCTCGCACAGGAATGCCTGGGCAAGCGCCCACGCGGCGTCGAGCTTACCGGCGCCGGGCGCGCCCAAGAACAGGTAGGCGTGCGATGCGCGGGCGCTTGCGATGGCGTTGGTCAAAAAGTCGCGCACGCGCTGTTGGGTGTCTAGCTTGGCCAGCAGGCTTGTCCGCGCGGGGGCCATGTTACTCAGCCTCCTGGGCAAGCGCGGCGGCGACGGCATCTTGGGGAATGTCGAGACCGTACGCACGAACCTGCTCGACCGTCTGCGCGAAGACGTCTGCAATTGACGCGGTGGCGTCGATGAGCTTTACGCGATTTGGCTCTTCGGCGGCAATGCTGCAAAATCCCTGGTAGACGCGCTCCTGGAAGGCCATGCCCTTGGCCTCCATGCGATCGGCCGCACCGCGGGCCGCCATGCGCAGCGCCGCCTGCTCGGGCGTGATGTGATAGACGAGCGTGAGCGCCGGGTGCGTTCCCGCGACGGCCAGGTTGTTGGCATCACGTACCATCTGGCGATCGAGGCCATCGGCAAACGCCTGATAGCAGGTCGTGGAATCGTAGAAACGGTCGCACAGGACCACCTTGCCGGCAGCGAGGGCAGGCGCGATGACTTCGTGCACCAGCTGGGCACGCGCGGCCTCGTAGAGCAGCAGCTCGCAGGTGTCGCCCATCGCCGTATTGGCGGGGTCGAGCAGCAGGGCGCGGATCTTTTCGCTGATGGCGGTGCCGCCCGGCTCGCGCAGAGTTACGACCTGATAGCCAGCGAGGTCGAGCGCGCGGGCCAGCAGGCGCGCCTGCGTGGACTTGCCGGCGCCGTCGACGCCCTCGAGCGTGATAAAGCTATGTTGAGCGGGCTCAAAAGCCATGGGCGCAGCCCCTTCCTACAAGGCGCGAAAATGCAAGTTATAGCAACCAAGCCATGATACCCCAGGGGCAGGGGCTAGGTGGCAGTTAGGGACGTTCCCAAAGTGCCGGCAGAAAAGGAACGTCCCAACTGCCGCCCCTCTAAGTTGCGGTGAAATAGGGACTGAATACGCCTTCTAACAGCAAATACAATCCCTATTTCACCGCAAGTTAGGAGTGGGCGCGGGCGTTGATGGCGAAGGAAATGTCGCGCTCGAGGGCTAGGGCCTGTTCGCGTTCGAGGTCTTGGGTGAGGATTGCCAGCACGTAAGGGCGCTCGGCATAGACGATTGCGGCATCGTGCTGAGCATTCGCCAGGCTGCCCGTTTTGTGCGCAACCAAAACGCCGCCAGGAACACCCTCGACAATACCGCGCGCGTCTTCCTGCGCCAGCAGATATCCGCGCGCTCGCTCGCACAGCTCGGGCGTCGCGATTGTCCCCGCCGCCAGCCGCTGCAACACGGCCGCAGCATCACGGGCGCTCGTATAGTTCTCGCGACCCTGCGCCTGGGCATCGGTGTCCATCATCAAACGAGCGAGCACAGTCTGGGTCAGTCCCAATGCGGCACACGTTTCGTTGACCGTATCCATGCCAAGCCTGCCGATAACAAGGTTCGCTGCCACGTTATCGCTCTGGGCGATCATAGCGTGCAGTAGCTCGTCAATACTGTACGACACACCCGCGCCGCGCGACTGAATGTTGCCGCTGCCACCCACGATATCCTGTTGCGTTACCGTTATCTGCTCGTCGAGGGACAGCTCGCCCGCCGCCACGGTCTCGAGCGCACAAGCGAGAACGGGAAGCTTGATGATGCTTGCCGCCACATGTCGCGCATCCGGCGCCACAGCGGCTTCACCATCGAGCGACGCGAACGTTTGAGGATCAAGCGCCACAGCATAGACCGAGGTAGACCCACCATACGGCTCGACAAGGGCTTCGATATCTTGCTGAAGGCCGGCAATCCAAGAAGCCCGGGAGACAGCTTCCGCCTTTTGAGCGGACGGATGATTCGCTTTTTGTTTGGCAGGGACAGCGGAGCCCTCAGCCTCGTTGCGGCGCGCGGCACAACCGCCGAGACTCATCACCGAGGCAAGCGCTCCGGTCAACATCCCGGCACAAAACACTCGACGCGAGCAATCGCGCGCAGTGAGGGGTGCATCCCCCGGCGGGATCCGGAACGCCTCCACGTTTTCGCTGCCACCCCGACCTTGCTCGCCGCAGTACACAGACTCACTCCCCACCATCGCATTCTACCGAGCCGTCGATAAACGGCCGCGCCGGACACCCAGCACGCCGCACTCATTGTGACGCATGCGACAGGGCTTGCGCGACATGATCATCCTCACATAACCAGTTGGGTCGGCGCGGCCCAACCGCACCTGAACCACCTTATAATCTAGCCAACACATCGAACGGAAGGAACCATCATGCCCCGGTTTTGTACCCATTGCGGCAAGCTTCTGAATGACGACGAGCGTTTTTGCACCAGCTGCGGAACGCCGGTAACCGATGATGGCCAGGCCTCTCAGTCGCAAGAGAATGCACAGGCAGCCGAACATGCCGCCGCGCCCAACGCCGCCTTCGACACCGCCGCGACCACGGTTCAGCCTGCGCAGCAGCCCACGTCGACTCAGCCCCAACCGGCAGACGTGACCGTACAGTCCGCTCATCAGCCCGCGCCCGCTCCCCAGCCCGAAGTCGGCACGACGCAGCAATGGGCGGCGCCAGCCGGCTCCGCGCCGCAGCAGCCCATACCGACCGCCGCTCCGCAGGCCGGTGCTCCCGCCGCGCCCAAGAACAACAACGCCCTGCTCGTCGGCATCATCGCCGCGCTAA
>CABUZE010000016.1 GCA_902495955.1 uncultured Collinsella sp.
GGTGACGATGATGATGGTGCAGCCGTACTCGTGATTGACATCCTCCATGAGCTGCAAGATTTCCTTGGACGTCTTGTAGTCGAGCGCACCCGTGGGCTCGTCGCACAGCAGCAGACCCGGGTTTTTGACGAGTGCGCGGCCGATGGCACAGCGTTGCTGCTGGCCGCCCGAGACCTGGCGCGGGAACTTGTTGCGGTGCTCGTAGAGGCCCAGCGAGCGTAGCAGGTCGTCAATGTTGAGCGGGTTTTTGGACAGGTGCGCCGTGACCTCGATGTTCTCCTTGATGGTGAGATCGGGCACCAGGTTGTAGAACTGGAAGACAAAGCCCAGCTCGCGGCGGCGGTACTCACCCAGGTCGGCGGGCTTGAGCACTGTGAGGTCGCAGCCGTCCACCATGATGGAGCCGGCGTCGGCATCCTCCAGGCCACCGATCAGGTTAAGAAACGTCGACTTGCCCGAGCCCGAGGGCCCTAGCATGACGCAGATCTCTCCGCGGTTGATGGACGTGTCGATGCCGTCGAGCACCGTCAGGCGCGCATCACCGTCGCCGTAGTGCTTCTTGAGCCCCTTGACCTGGACGTAGGCTTGCTTCGTCGCCATGCTATCCCCCATTGTTAGCCTAGTACTACTTTATGAACGTAATAGTAAACCTTGGCGAACTATTTTTGGGCGAGGCCTGGGATTTATTTCAGACTAGTCATTGGGGACGTTCTTAAATGACTAGTCGCTGGGGACACTCTTTCGCCGCCCGGCAGTTGGGGACGTTCCTTTCCTACCGGCAGTTGGGGACAGTCCTTGGCAACCCGACCGGCAAGCCGGCGGTTCGGCAAAGACTGTCCCCGATGACTAGTCGTTTAAGTCTGTCCCCAATGAGTACCCAATGACTAGGTGGCTAGGCGTGGGATTTGGTGCGTGCGAGGGCTAGGCCTACGGCGGCGATGGCCACGGCAAAGAGTGCCGTGACGCCCAGATCGCAGGCGATGTCGCCCAGCACGGTGGACGTCAGGTCCGCGGCGAGTGCCTTGCTGATCGCGTCGTTCACCCAATATGTCGGCACAAAATGCGCCACCGTCTGCACGGCCGGGCCCATCAGCGACAGGGGCATCCAGGCGCCGCCCAAAAACGTCATGAGCATGCCGAGTAAGTTGCCCACGCCGTTGAGCAGCTCCTCGCGTGCGCCCAAGCTCGACAGCGTAAAGCCAACGGCCAGCGGCGTGCACGCCAGGGCAAACGTCGCCGCCAGCGCCAGACACACACGACCCACGCCGACCTCGGCGACCGCACCGGCAAAGCCCACGACGCCCATCATGCTCGATACAAACCAGATGCAGACGGTGAGCACGGCGGCGGCCGCAAACACGGCAAGCGAACGCTGGCGCCCGGAGATTGGGCCGGCCTCCATGCGGCGCACGCGCTCGGGCTCGTTCATGCCCGAGAACACCAGCCCCACCGACACGATGACAGACGAGATGATCGCGTACGCACCAAAGTTGAAATACGACTCGAGCGTGGCGGCGGCTGTCGAGTCAACCTTGACCTGCTCGATCTCGACCTTGGCGCGCTTCGCGGCCGCATGCTCGGCAGCCTTGGCGACGCTACCGTTAGAGGCGGCGGGCTCAAGTGCGGCCGCAGCGCCCGCGAGCGAGATCCAGCGCGAGGCCTCGGCAGACGAAAGCGCTGCCGCCATGGTGCCGGAACCATAGGTCACGTCGAGTTTGGGCAGAGACTCCCCCGCGCGAGCGGCTGCAACGAGGTCGTCCTCAAACCCCTCCGGGATAAAGAACACGCAGTCGGCGCTACCCTTGGCGCTGTTGCTCTTGGAAAGCGCGTCCGCAAGATCGTAGGTGTCGTCGCCGACACCCGTGACCAGCTCAAAACGAGAACCCAGATGCTTGGTAAGCGCCCGCGAAAGGTCGCTATTGTCGCGGTCGACCACGATCACGTTGGTGTCGTAGGGCTTGTACTCGGTAAGCTGCGACGAGTTCCAGCTCACCGAGGCCGCGATGAACACGCCCATGAGCGAGATGAACACCGTGTAGATGAGCAGGTAGAACGGGTGCGCCCGCGCCATGCGAAGCGCGGTCTTAAAGGTGCTCATAGCGGCTCCTTCCAAAGATCAGCGTAGCGGCGGCGACAAACACCAGCGCCATAAGGACCAGCGCGCCGGCGCGAACGGCAAAGGGGCCCAGGTCCTCAAAGAAATACAGGCGGTTGAACATGTCGCAGATGAGCTTGACGGGGTTGAGCCAGCACTCGGCCGGGCAGGCGCGGGCAACGTCGTCGGCAAGTGCCATCGCCGGCTCGCCGTAGAGGCCGGCGAACAGGGCGCACGTGGTGGCAAAGCCCGTGAGGATGCCCGACTTGGACGCCTTGCCGCCCTTAACGGGAAGCGTGCCCACAAAGAGCCCCAAGCCCGTGGCGGCAAGCGCGGATGCAGCACCGCCCAGCAGGCACAGCCCCTCGCGCCCGCCAAAGTCAACGCCAACGACTAGGCGCACGTAGCTAATCGCGACCGCCATCGAGGCAAAGGAAACCAGCCACGAGCCGACAAAGATGCCGGCTAGCGACGCCGTCTTGGAAAGACCGCCCACACAGCGACGCGCACCAAGGCCCGACAGATTGGGCTGCAGATCGACGACGCTCAAGGCGGCAAACTCGGCAGACATCATCGCGACCAGGCCAAAGAGCGCGTAGTAGTAGACGACCGTACCATCGGGCGTGGTGCGTGTCAGACTTACGCGGCGGGTGCCACCCTCGAGCGACAGGGCGCGCGCAACCGCCTCCGGGTCGGCGAGCGCCGCCGGGTTGTCTTGGGCAATCTGGGACATGAGCTCGGCATTTTGTGTATACGAGCTTGCCACCGTCTCCAAAATGCTGCGGTCGGTGAGCACCGTCGACGCACGCGAGCTGTCATAGCTCGAAAGCAATGTGAGTTTGGGCGTGCCCGCGGTATCCACCGTGTAAATGCCCGCGACTTCGCCGGCCTTGAGCGCTTTGCGCGCGGCAGCCAAGTCTTCGCACTCGCTCACATCGAGCAGCTGGTCGTCGCCTTCCTTGGCAAGCGAAGCCGCCACGTCCTTAAAGGTCGAGGCGTCCCAGGCCTCGTCCGCCACGACGGCAACCGGCACCGGGTCGATCTTGCCGTCGGAGCTCAGATTCGCAAACATAAACATGAACATCGTGGAGAGCGCGACGGGAAAGATCGCGCCCCAAACCCACGTGCTCGGCCGGCGCAGCAGCGTCTTGATCGTAATGACAATGGTGTTGAACATGGCCGCCCCCTAGTCGCGCAGCTCGCGGCCGGTGATCTCGAGGAACACGTCGTTGAGGGTCGGCGGCTCGCTCCACACGCGGCCGAGCGCCACGTCGGCGGCGCGCAATGTGTCGAGGATGTCGACCAGGTTGTGCGGACTCGCCTCGCAGGTGCAGACGAGTTCGCCGCCGGACAGCTCGACGCTGAGCACGTGCTCGAGGGCGCGCAGCCGCTCGACCGTGGCGGGCTCGACGGCGCCGACCTCGACGGTCACGCGCTCGCCCATCTGGATCATGCGCTTGAGCTCGTCGTTGGTGCCCTGCGCCAGCACGCGGCCGCCGTCCATGATCATGATGCGACTGCAGATCTGCTCGACTTCCTCCATGTAATGGCTGGTATACACCACCGTGGCGCCCTCGTCGCGCAGGCGGCAGATGCCCTCCAGGATGGCGTTGCGGCTCTGCGGGTCGACCGCCACCGTGGGCTCGTCAAAGAAGATGAGCTCGGGCTTGTGCGCGATGCCGCAGGCAATGTTGAGGCGACGCGCCAGACCGCCCGAGAGCTTGCCGGGGCGGAACTTGGTAAAGTCGCCCAGCCCGACAAAGTCGATCGCCTCGTCCACGAGCGCGCGACGGCGCTTGCGGTCGTTGATGTAGAGGCTGCAGAAATAGTCAATGTTCTCGCGCACCGTGAGCTCGTCGAATGCCGCCACCTGCTGCGGCACCACGCCGATGCGGCGCTTGAGGTCGTAGCGGGCGGGTGTCATGGGCTCGCCGAACAGCTCGATGGTGCCCTTGTCGTAAGCGAGCAGCTGCAGAATACAGTTGATGGACGTGGTCTTGCCCGAGCCGTTGGGTCCGAGCAGGCCAAAGATCTCGCCGGGGGCGATGCTCAGGTTAAAGTGGTCGAGCGCAATAAGATCGTCGTAGCGCTTGACGAGGTTTTCGACGTGGACGATGTCTGTCATGAGGCGGCCCTTCTGTTGATTGCGGCCCGGTACGATTGCATCATCGCAGGAGCCGCCGGCGCGCGCCAGTGAGCTTTGTCACGAGTGCGAGGGGGCGGAGGCGAAACCCCCGCTCGCGCGAGCGATCGTCCCCGCTTTGCCGCGCGGGAGGAATGTCACAGTTGCGCAGGCAGCCCCTCCACCACGCGCGGCTTCGCGTACAATACCCGTATGAACAGGCTTTTCGACAAATCGATCGTGCTGGCGTGCTGTATTGCGGCCGCCACGGGCCTTGCTGTGGACGCTTGCCTGGTCGCGGCGTTTTGCCTTGGAGTTATCGCCACCTCGCTGGCCGAGGTCGCACAGGGAGAACGCACGCGCCGTGTAAGCGAGGCCGCGAGTTACGCTTACATCATCGCGGCCGTCTTTGTGCCGCCGTTTGTGCCGTTTGCGCCTCTCGCCCTTTATGACATCGCGCGGCGCGTGCGCCGCGAACACGCCTGGGTCGCGCTGGGCATTGGTTCCGTCTTTGCCTTTGCGCTCGTCGCGGACCTTCGCACCGACGCGCTCACCTCCCGAACGCTCCTGCTGACCGCCATCCTTTCGGTTGCCGCCACCTTGCTATCGCTACGTACCGCCCAGTTGGAGCGCGAGCAGCGGCACATGCGCCGCACCCGCGACGAGCTGCAGGAACGAGCCCTCGCGCTCGAAGCGCGCAACCGCGATCTTGCCGACCGCCAGGACTACGAAGTCGAGCTCGCGACGCTCGCCGAACGCGCCCGCATCGCGCGCGAAATCCACGATAACGTGGGCCACCAGCTCACGCGCGCCTCACTGCAGGCCGAAGCCTTGCGCGTGGTCCATGCCGACGAGCCCGGCGTCGCCGCCGATTTCGCCGACGTCAAACGCACGGTTGACGAGGCGCTCCAGCTTGTGCGCACCAGCGTCCACGCGCTCAACGACAACGCCGTCGACCTTTCCGTGCAGCTCGAACGCATTGTTGAAGGCGCGCGCTCGGACGGTGGCCCGCAGATTGAGCTTGAAGTTATGACCGAACATGCGCCCGCAAACGTCGCGAACTGCTTTACGGCGGTCCTGCGCGAGGCGCTCTCCAACACCATGCGCCACGCTTGCGCCCATACTGTCACCGTACGGTGCATGGAGCATCCGTCGTTTTACCAGCTCATCGTTACCGACGATGGCGTGGGCGGGGTCCAAGCAATCGGCCGTGGCGCCGCGGAGGGCATGGGGCTCGCCTCCATGCGCGAGCGCATCGAGGCGCTTGGCGGCACCTTCACCGCCGGTCCGCGCGCCGGCGTCGGCGGCTGGCGCGTGTTTGCCACCGTTCCCAAACAGCAAGGAGATGAGGACCGATGAGGCTCATCGTTGTCGACGACGACCGCTTGGTGGTCGATTCGCTCAAGATTATCCTGGGCGCCCAGCCGCAGATCGAGGTGGTGGGTACCGGCGCCAACGGCAACGATGCGTTGGCGCTCTACGCCGAGCACGCACCCGATATCGCACTGCTCGACATTCAGATGCCGGAGCGCGACGGCCTTTCGGCGGCACGCGAGATCCTCGAGCGCGACCCTGCGGCGCGCGTGGTGTTTCTGACGACATTCTCGGATGACGAGTACATTGTGTCGGCGCTCAAACTGGGTGCCCGCGGCCATCTGATCAAAACCGATGTCGCCGCCATTCCGCCAGCGTTGGCGCAGGTCATGGACGGCAAACGCGTGCTCGAGGGTAAGGCGATCGAGGATATCAACTTTGATGGGGCGGACGTCGAGGCCGGCGCGACCCGCCGGCCCGCCGCCTTTGCCAGCCTGACCGACCGCGAGTTCGAAGTCGCCGAGCTCATCGCCCGCGGCCTCGACAACAAGGAGATCGCTGCCACCGCCTATATGGGCGAAGGCACCGTGCGCAACCACATCAGCTCGATCCTTGCCAAAATGGGTCTGCGCAACCGCACGCAGATCGCCATCGCCTACCTGCGGGGGTAATTGCCCGAAGACCGACCGCCCCGGCAAAGAAAAATAGCTGCTACCGATTTAATGCCATTTCAAAACTATGTCGGATTACGGGGCAAAAGTCGGAGCCCTCATCCATAGCCTCATTTTCTGCAAAATGACAGCCCATCTACCTGCGGTTTTATTTTCACGGATATCGGCATGGTTGAGGGCTCGTGACTCAGCCCCGTAAACCGGCATTGTTTTGTTCGGGCGGCCCTGCACGAGCGCCTCCGCAAGTCTCGCGGGACCAAAATGATCCGTTTTCCTCCGCCCGCGGAGATCGGCCGACGGCGCCCGCCACGAAATCGGCCCATCTACTACGTTTAACTCGATACCCCCGACCATAACCGCTTTTCATGAAAACCGCAGGCTATCTACCTGCGGTTTTGTTTTTGCAATTTTCTGTATGGTCGGAGGTTCGCTATCCAGCCCCGTAATCCGGCATGGTTTTGTTCGTGGCGGTACAACCGCGCGTTTAAGCGCGGGGCCGGTGGGGCAGTTTTGCCCCACCGGCCCTATCCCAGCGCTATACCAGCCCCAGTCCAGAGTTATTCCGGTTTGGTTTCTACCGTGGGAGTCTTGTCCGCCGCAACTGGAGTGCGAGCGGTGTCCATGCTCAGGCAGTGTTTGGGACAGCTCTCGATGCACTCGCCGCACACCACGCAGGCGTACGGGTCAATCGACCAGGTACCGCCTTTGCGATCGACCGCGAGCGCGCCCGCCGGGCAACGCCGCGCGCACATACCGCAGCAAATGCACACGTCCATGTCGTTAACGATGTGCCCGCGCAGTCGCTCAGGTGCCGCGAGCTTCTCCTGCGGATAGCACACCGTAACCGGCTGCTTGACCATAGAGCCCAAGGCCGTCTTGGCAAATGTCAGTAAACTCATGCCACGCCTACCTTTCCGTGCAGCTAATGCAGGGGTCGATGGTCAGGATAATCATGGGCACGTTGGCAAGAAGCACGCCCTGCAGCGCATGCGTCAGACCCGCCAGGTTTTGCGACGTCGGCGTCCGCACGCGGAAGCGGTCCAAGTTCTTGGTGCCGTTACCGCGCACATAGTAATACGCCTCGCCGCGCGGCTGCTCAATCACAGCCTCGCCACGCGCGCCGTCGGCCGGCGTGAGCTTGGTGCGCCCGCCGATGCCGTCGTGCGGAATCTTGCCGACAAGCTCCTTGATGATGTCCATGGCCTGCGTGACCTCGGCACAACGCACCTGGCAGCGGGCATAGCAATCGCCATCGGTGGCAACAATCGGCTCAAACGCAGCCAGATCCGCATAGGCGCCGTCACCGAACATGCGCACGTCGTAATCCACGCCCGAGGCGCGCCCAAACGGGCCGACCATCGAAAGCTCCAGCGCGTCCTTCTTGCTGATCACGCCCACGCCATGCAGGCGCTCGCCGCAGCTATTGTCGTCCAAAAACGTATGCACCAGGGCCTCGTAGTCGGGGCGCATGGCATCGAGCGTCTGGACAATGCCGGCCAGCTCGGAGTCCTCGATATCGTGCTTAAGGCCGCCGATCTCGTTAATCGAAAGGATCACGCGGCCGCCGCAGGTGCTCTCAAAAATCTTGAGAATCTGCTCGCGCAGCGTCCACGAACGATAGAACAGCGCCTCGAAGCCAAAGGCATCGGCGAGCAGGCCCAGCCACAGCAGATGCGAGTGAATGCGCGAAAGCTCGTGCAAAATGGTGCGGATATACTGCACGCGGCCGGGCACCTCGATGTCGAGCATGCGCTCGCAGGCGCTGGCATAGCCGTAGCTATGGCCCACGGCGCAGATGCCGCAGATGCGCTCGGCGATGTACCCAAACTGATGCATATCGCGCTTTTCGGTGAGCTTCTCGAGTCCGCGGTGCACAAAGCCAATCTGCGGAATTGCCTCGATGACGCGGTCGTCCTCGATCACCAGGTCCAGATGAAGCGGCTCGGGCAGCACCGGGTGCTGCGGGCCAAACGGAATAACGGAGCGATGTGCCATGGACCTTACGCCTCCTTGTTCTGCTTGTCGCGGGCGGCCTTGGCGGCAAGCGCCGCGCGGACCTTGGCCGCTTTCTCGGGATCCATGGCGGCGAGCTTTGCTTCCAGCTCGGCGGCTTTGAGCGCCGCCTTCGCAGCAGCCTCATCGTGCTGAGCATCGGAGCCGGCAGCCGCAGCGGGCTGAGCGGCAGCAGCGCTCGCAGCATCGCCGGCACCTGCGGCGCCCTCCCCTGCAGCAGCAGCGGCAGCGGCCTTCTCGGCTGCGGCCTTGCGCGCCTTGGCCTCGGCAGCGGCACGGACCTTCATGGCCTTCTCGCGCGCAGCCTTCACCTCGGGCGTAATAACGCTCATGGGCTCGGCAGTCGAAACCTGGTAGAAAAAGCCCTTAAAGTCGATCTGCATGTCGGTGATGGCAAGACCAAATAGGTCGTGCGCTTCGTTTTCAAACGGGAATACCGCCGGATAGTACGAGCTGATGGACGGAATCTCCTGGTACTGGCCGATGCCCTCAACCACCAGGTTGTCGATCGCATAGCTGCCGTCCCGCGCGATCTGCTCTTGCGCAGCGCGGACGTTGATAAACGTATAGACCAGGCGATACGATCCGTCGTCCACACAGCGCTCGGCATGCATCTGCACAAAGCGCGCGCCGGCACCCTTGAGCGCCTGCACATTCGGTAACAGCTCGTCGATCCCAACGATGGTATAGATAGCCTTTTGCATTACTCGGCCTCCTTTGCAGCGGCGGGCGTCCCAGCAGGTGCGTCGCCAGCGGCGGGCGCGGTGGGCTTCCCGGCAGGCGCGTCACCGGCACCATCAGCCCCGGCCCCCGCAGCCACAAACCCGTCCTCGCCCAGCTCAACGCCACCGTCCCAGGTTGCGGCGCCGCCCACGGTGAGCGGGTCGCCGCCGGCACGCATCACGGCCTCCTTCTGGTCCAGGATGCCGCACGCCTCCACGATGGCATCGATCACGGTCTCGGGGCGAATGGCGCACCCGGGCGCGTACACATCCACGGGAATCGCGCGGTCCACGCCGCCGATCACGTTATAGGCATCGCGGAATACGCCGCCCGAACACGCGCAAATTCCGCACGCCACCACGCACTTGGGCTCGAGCATCTGGTTGTAGATCTGGCGCACGACGGGCAGGTTCTGCGCGTTGACCGAACCCGTCACCAAAAAGATATCCGCATGCTTGGGGTTGCCGGTATTGACCACGCCAAAGCGCTCCGCATCGAACAGCGGCGTGAGCGAGGCCAGCACCTCGATATCGCATCCGTTGCAGCTCGAGCCGTCGTAATGAATAACCCACGGCGAGCGCGACATTTTATGATCCATGAATGCCGCCTCCTAAATAAACACGTCGACGAGGATGGGCATAAGGTTGAGCAGGCCAAACACCAGCGCCACGCCCCATCCGAGCTTAAAGCAGCTGCGCCAGGTGCTGCGGGCGAAGGTGTTATCGATCAGCACCTCGACAAAGTACGTCGCAGCCATCACGACCAGGGCGACCACCCAGCTCACCGGGTTGTCCCAGACAAAGAACATGCCCACCCACATCAAAAACAGCGCGGTCTCGCACCAGTGCATAAGGGTCATCTTGGCCAGCGTGCCGCCGCTCATCTCGGTGGCGACGCCCTGGACAATCTCCTGATGCGCGTGATGCGAATACGAAAGGTCAAACGGCGACTTGCGCAGCTTGATGGTGAGCACCGCGAGCAGCGCGAGGAAAATGGGCGCGCTGTACACAATGATGGGGGCCGACTGCCCCGTCACGGCGATGGAATCGAAGCTATCGGTGGCAAGGTACAGGCCCACGCTCATCAGCAGAACGGCGGGCTCGTAACTCATAACCTGCAGCAGCTCGCGATCGGCACCAACCTGGGCAAACGGGCTTTGCGTCGAGGCGGACGCCAGCACCACAAAAATCGCGGCGAGCGTCACCATAAAGGCGCACAACAGCGTGTTGGAGCCCGACACAAAGATGCCGCCGCCCACGACGGTAAAGATGAGCGCGCACGCCATGTAGGTATCGTCCATGGTGTTTACGCTGGCAGGGGCCTTGCGCAGCAGCTTGGCAACGTCGTAGAAGGGCTGCAGCAAGCGCGGGCCCACGCGACCTTGCATACGGGCGGACAGCTTACGGTCAAGGCCGTCGATCAGGCCGCCCACAAGCGGCGCCAGCAGGGCAAACGCCACGGTGCCAATAAAAATGCCCACGACGCCCGAGCCTTCGAAATACTTGCCGCGCAGCACCGAGGGCGCGCTCATGGCAAGCCGCTCGGGCCCAATCCACGCGCAACACAGCAGCGCAAACAAGATA
>CABUZE010000017.1 GCA_902495955.1 uncultured Collinsella sp.
CGTTAAGCATATCGTGGGTTACCAGGAATACGTCGAAACCCATACTCTGGAGCGCAGTCATCCGCTCCGCGTCATGGTCAAGTACCGCGCCTGACCCATGAATGACTTCACCTTGGATCTCTAAAATTACTGCTTTCATTAGGATTGGGTTTACGATCACGATGTCGCCGTAGCAAACCTTTTGACCCGCGATGCTTTGGGCTGCCTCGGATAGAGGGGTTAAATCGTTGAGGTACACGTATCTGAAACCTGAACCACCTTGACGTCGAGAACGACTTAGGAGCAGGACCCCCGCGACCTCGAGTGGAGATGCAGCAATGCCGATAACCTGTTGAGCGGCATCATAAAACTGCCTTCCCCACATTTGACTTTTGATCTTATCGGCGAATCGATGCAGGTCGCTCAGTTCGATAAGCGGCTTTCTCATCCAAAGAGAAGTACCTTTGAGTTTCGTAACCTCTCTTCCATCCTCACGCTTATTCGATTGGCCTTCATTATCTGGGGCCTTTACGGTTGCGCGGGCATAAACCCGTTTCCAAGGAACCTCGTCTTCGCCTTCTCCAAGTTCGAACAGATCCTGCGTGCTGGAATTGCGATTCCCCTCTTCCGCCATTTTTAGCTGCATTTCGGCAGCGGGGGCCGGCTCGAAAACAGAAAACCAGCCGCAAAGTTCGTACATGGCCAGTACGAGATCTATTTGGGGCACAAAGCGTGTCATAGTAAATAACGTGTTAAGCGGGTTGGTGACACTAAAGCCTAAATGAGTGTCGATTGTTGTGCCGGCATCCGATGCTCCTTCCCAGCGAATAGTGGAGCGCAATCCCGAGTGGTGATTACAACAACCTGGCGAAGCTACAGCGATAATCGGGGTCTTGAGGACGTCGACTACAAAGGGCGATTGGGATAGGGCTCTCCAGCCGTCTTCGGAGTTGGGCAGGCGCGGGTAGAGATCGCGCACCTGCGGCGGGCAGCGCCAGTAGCGGAATGCGGTGTTTGCGCAGACGATTTCTTCCATTTACGCCTCCCCTAGTTTCGGCCGTAGGCCGTGCGGATTGCGGGCATGGCCGATTATCTACTGGAGCATCATGCGGGTAAGTACCGGAAGCTGACCAAACACTGACCAAAAAATGGATTGGATGTGATGAAAGGTTGTCACGAGGCGTGAATGTGCTGGTACGAACTGTGCGCCAGTGGTCTCTGTCTCCACAATTCCGTATGACTCATGCAAAGAATTCATTGAAAGAGCGCGTGATCTTTCTTCGAAATGGTCAATGACGTCACTTAAAGTTAGTCAACTAACGGAAAGTATATTCAATATGTAGGAATTATGAAGGGGGCATGATCAATGAAAAACGGGACCCCATTTTAATAAAAATCAAAAATTTGGTGTCAGTTTTGGTGTCACCTTTGGTGTCAAAAAGAAAAAGGTCAGAGGCTTAACACCTCTGACCTGTGCTTTAGATGGTGGGCGATACAAGATTCGAACTTGTGACCCCATCCGTGTGAAGGATATGCTCTACCCCTGAGCCAATCGCCCGTCGCCTTTCGGCAAAAGAGATACTATCATAGCCGCGCGTTGTTTACCAAGAACTTTTTGCCCTCGATTGTAAATTCGTGGGCGTCGGCCGCGCCATGGCAAGCGCCGTAACCAACAAACCCACAGCTAAACCACCATTTACCGCTTAATCCACGAAGTCTCGGGGCGGCAGATAAGTCGCGCGTTGTTGTAGGCCATGTCGAGCGTGAGGCAGGTGCGCGCGGCGTAGAAGCCGTCCTCGCGCTGGATGGTCAACGCCAGCTCGGGCTTGTCGCCGGTTAGGCAAAGCGGCAGCAGCAGCTGGATCCGGCCGCCGTAGAACTGCGGCACCGCGAGCGTGTAGTTTGCGGCGGCGCGGCGGGCGGCCTCGCCGACGGCGCCCTCAAAGGCGCGGCGCAGCAGCAGCGAGTTGCCCTCCCCCATCAGGCTGGCGGGGATGCGCGTCAGGTTCTCCTCGTCGCCCAAAATGTGGTCGATGTTGGAACGGATGGGCAGGCGGTAGTCAAAGACAAGCTCGGAGGGGTCCTCAGCAAAGCGCACGCGGCACGGCAGGTACTCAAATGAGACCAACATGGGGTCGCTTTCCTTAAAGAAGCCCTTCAAAAACCAGCGCTGACGCGCGTCGGGTTTGGTGTTGGGCTCAAACAGGCCGTAGATGGTCTCGTAACGGCGCGTGTACAGGCCGGTATTAAATAGGCAGCGGTCGTCGTCGAACACCAGCGGCAAGTTGGACGGCGCGGTCTGGTCTACGTCGCGCTCGGTCAAAAACACCGCGCGGCTAAACGAGAACGAAAGGTAGTTTTTGAGGATGCGGTTGCTGGGACCCCAGTCCTCGGGGTCGGCGAGGTCGACCAGGCGGTCGTAGCAGGGCTCGGGGCAAAACGCAAAGTCGCACACATTGCTGCACAGGGTGCCGGGGATTTCCATATGGCTTCCAATCAAGATAATGGCAGGCGTGCGGATGCTTAGATTCTATACGTGCGATGCAATACCGGGGCGCACAACAAAGTGGCACTAGGAGTCGTACTCCAGAGCAATCGGTTGCCAGACGAGGTATTCGATAGTGCAGTCCAGGGTATTTGCGAGCGCCAATTAAACCCGCACGATAAACAGTCATCACTCGTTGGCTGGCTGTGAGTGAGGGGCCTTTAGAGCTGCTTTGATAAGATCAGCACCGTTGTCGAAGCGACCGCACTCCCCCGTCGCAAAGAATGCATCACCTTCACGGATGGCCTCGAGGGTCTCCGGGCTGGGCTCATTGGAAGGAAAGGGTTGAGGGTTGGTATTCGCAAGCTCCTCGTCCTGTTTACAGCGCTTCATAGACGCGAACCTCATCCTGCTCGATGCTTTTGCGGAAGGGCGGGCGCATGCGCTCTGGCGGGTTGGTGACGATATCAACTTTTCGCCCAAGTTCATTCTCGAGCTCATGGGAGAGTTCGTATAGCGCGCCGAAAGTCATGGTGTTGCCGCAGACTAGACGCAAGTCAATATCGCTATCGGGCGTTTGTTCGCCCCGCGCAAACGAGCCAAATAAATATGCTTCGCTGACGTCATATTGAACCAGCACGCGGGAGGCGGCAGCGGATATGTCGGTAGGTGAGATCATGGGTTATTTGCCGTTCAACAGCAGAACGTCATAGGGCCAGCGGCGAAACCGCCGATCCGGCTTTTTGGCGTTCAGCGAGCTCGAAGATAAACGGGGCGTTTGATCTAACAAATTCTGTCAAGAAATTGAGATCATCAGCAGTAAATCCTTCGACGTTGAACCATTTGACCGCAGGCAAGAAGCATTCCGCATGGTCAAAGCCAAAGTCAACCGGGCGCTCGGCGGCCACGCGAACGGTTCCGTCTTCTGTTGTCTCTGAGTAGGCAAACTGGGTGCCATCATCAAGCTGAACGTAGCTCCAAAGCACGGCTGCCTCCTTAGTGTTGATATCCAAGTATAAAGAGCAGACTAGATGTAACGCGGCGTGAATTGAATTATTCCTATAAGACACGAACTCTGACAGCTGGCCCTGTCTGTTGCCCTATTCAAAGAAAGTGAGGGTATTGGCGTAAGCCAATACCCTCACTCAGGAGCAATTGATCGTACCTTTAGTCAAGCCTCCCACGACTTGAGCCACCCTACTTACTGAAATGCAAGAACCACTGCCACGACAATGCAGGCAATGCCCAATACGAGAGGCAGCCATACCTTCTTTTCCCTGTCTTTAATAAGGAAGGTCTCGATTGCGGATGCAAGAATCAGAAAACCGCCAATAATCAGCAGGTCGAGTGCAACAAATCTGACGGTTGTAATATCGGAAGAAAGGCCTCCGACGTTGACATTTACAAGCGTAAAGATCGCGGCAAAGATGGCAAAGAGGGCCAGAACGTTGCCATAGATACGAGACTCAATGTGGGCGACTTCCTCCTTTTTGTCCTCGACCTTTTTAAGTTCTCCGGCATAGACGTCGGAATAATCTGCAAGTCCGTTAAAGTTGAGTTCATCAGAGAAAGCGCCTTGGTAAGGATGGGCCACCATGCCATCAACGCGCTGGAATGCAACCTGCGCTATACCCTTAGACTTATCGAGCGTAATAGTGTTACCGCTTACGTTTGTAACACGGTAGAACAGCCGTGTTCCATGCCCGGGGAAATATAGCGGCGCATCCAAAGAAAGCCCCTGGCGAATGCGCGAATTGCGCAGAAGCACGCTCGCGGTCAAATCGTTTGGCAACGCAACACATTCAACGCAAGAGACGAACGTCGAATCTCCGGGGCCAAGCTCTACCTCGGATTGCTTGCTTTCGTTGATGTAGAATCCCTCGGTGCGCAAGTCATACGTAACCTGTCCGATGTTCGAAGCATCGGCATTGAGAAGCACCTTGCTGTCGATTAGCTCCTGAATCTTAGTGTCGCTCAAGTACATACGAACCACTTCCTTAGGCATCTGAGTATAGCACCAAGGATAGCAACAGTGACTGCCCCCAAAGGGGACATAGGGGAAGTGATCTTAGTTGGATACGGGATATCGACCTGGACAATATCTAGCCTCGGATATGTTGCTAGAGATCGGTTTGGGCTTGACGGTTCGATTTTCTCTTCGCTTCCGGAAATCGAGCGCTTTAGCAGCGAATCGCGGCGCAAAGAAGCGCTATACCGAGTAAGAAAATCGTTAGGGATGCGGAGATCAAGCAGTTATCACCTGCCTTGGGGAGCGAGACGGTCGTCGCGGTGGTGGCCTTGGGCCTAGAGGTCTTGACGGCTGTGGTGTTGGTCACCGTAGTCGTGGTCACCGCCTTAGTCGCGGCCGCGGCCTTCGGTGTGGGATTCGTCGACGGATCCACGACTGGCTCGCCGGTAGCGGGGTCAGCGCCAGGGGCGGACGGACCATCGCCCAGCACATCGGGCCCAGCGGTCTCCCCTGTCGACGCCGTGGTATCCACGGGCTCGATCGTCACATGCGCCGCCACGGACCCGTCGGCATCCACCACGCCGCCTGGGCCAAAGGCCCCGCCCGCAGGCGCCACAAAGCGCGTGGATGCAAGCGACCCGCCCAGACAGGCGACGCCGCCGTCGGCGCCCGACGCATCCAGCCAGGACGCATCGACGGTAAGCTGCCCGGCCGCGCCACCGCCAGCAGCCCCGCCCAGCAGACACACACCATAGGCGCCCACGCCCGCCCCGGAGCCCGCGCCCGCGGCGACAACGCGCCCACTGCCGCGAACGGCAAGACCGTCCGCGATCACGCCGGCCACCCGCGCATCCGCGATGCCGGAACCGTCAGCCCGCGCGTCAACCTTGCAGCCGTCCACCGCGAGCGTCCCCGACACGTAGATTCCGCACTGCGAGCCCGTGGCCACCAGCGACCCGGAGCCGCGGAGCGTCAGATCGCCCCACACCTCCATGCCGCAACGCGAGATGTCCACGTCGGGCGCGCTCGTCTCGACAACAGTGTTCTTCCCGGTCAGCGTCACCACCAGGTCGCCGTCGGCGCCGATGGCCTCGCCCGTGTAGCCGTTAAGCTCCAGGTGGCCGGCATCGGTCCAGGCCCACCCGGGGCCCGAAGCGCCCGGCTCGTAGTACGTGGCGCCCGAAATGAACAGGCTGTCCGCGCCCGCGGCATAAGAAGGCCCGCCCAGCAAAACGCATAGGCAGGCCATGGCAGTAAACAGGATGTAGTGACGGCTAGTGTGGAACGCGGCAGCGAACATAACCGCTCCGATCTTCGCTAGAGCCAATGGAAGCTGCGCCAGAAAACTACCTGGTAACAGCAGTTATTAGTGTAGCGAGATCAGACATTAGGCGAAGAAGAAAATCTGCGATCGACTCCCAAAATTAGGCGTAAATCGTTTTGCCAGTCGGTGAAAGGAAGATTCACGTTAGGCAAATATGCCGACTGCTGATTCCAAAATTAGCAGCACAGGGAAATTGACAATATCAAGTTACCAAAACATTTCCTCAATGACACCCCATGTCGTGTCCTCGCAAGTTGGATACCGTTGTAGCAACGCCTTAGTAATCGGGTAAATAGTTGAGAAGCTATTCACGGAGTTCACTACGATTGAAGGATTTAAATAATGCACCAACTAATAATTCTTGGAAATGGATTCGACTTGACCTGCGGACTGAAGTCAAAGTTCTCAGATTTTTATCGCAATAGGATGAACGGAGCATGCTCAATTGAATCGATCCCTAAGGACGAAAGAAATGTCTGGGATGTCATTCTTTCTGAAATCGGTGAAAACGACCCATTGTGGTGCAATATAGAAAGCCTTATTTCAGCGTATGTGTTCCATGATGACGACTTGGGTTCAAGATTGGACCACATGTATGAGCAACTGGTGTGGACAATTGATCCGTCAAAACCAAATCGTTCTGAACATCCAGATAACGCCGTATACAATTACGTTTCAACTGGTCTGGGTAAGGAAAACGTTTCCCAGGATGAGCTCACCCATTTCCTTCTAACCTCACTAAAAGATTACGAGCACATCTTTGCGAGCTATCTAGAAAAACAAGTCGATAATAATAATAAATACAGGGAAAAGGCTGTGGAGTATTATGCAGCCATTCGTAATGCCTGCATTGATAAGGCCCAGCAAAAGAACTATGAAACATCTATCTTAAACTTTAACTATACAACCCCATTAAAACCGGAAGATCAGCAGCTGGGAATTGTTGCTGCCCGGAATATTCATGGCTCACTGGACAGAAAGGACACAATATTTGGCATTGACGGAAAAGACGTCGCTGAAGACCATCCGGCGGTGCCGTTTACAAAAACATATAGGCTTATGTCATTAGTGCCATACGAAAGCGAAACTGCAAAACTCTGCGACAGCAATACCCGTTTCATCAAGATATTCGGACACTCGCTTTCTCGGGCTGACTATTCCTACTTCCAATCGATTTTTGACACCGTCAATCTATACGGTGGAGTTACTAAGCTTGTATTTCTATACAAAAAATATCCAAACAAGTCAGATAAAACAGTTGATGAGCAGGCAATTCGCGAAGATCTGTACTCACGCATATCGCATCTTCTGTATGAGTATGGAAGCACACTCGACAATAAAGACCATGGAAAGAATCTCATGCATAAACTTCTTCTAGAGCAAAGGTTGCTCATTAAAGACGTTGACGAGAATATATCGGTCTTACCTTCCAATATATATTTGCTTTAACACCTAATCCAGATTCGGCTCCCTGAGGTGGTAATTGAAGAGTAGGATCGGAGAACGTACGTATTTCTATAAAAGCGTAATCAAAGGCTAATGGGACTTGTTTAACCAAAAGAGGGTGTATCGGTTTGCGCCCATACACCCTCTTTTCAACAATTGGATATATGCACAAGGACAGCGTCGCCGCAGCCGTCGCCTCTCCCCTAGTCTCTCTTGAACAAATCCCTCGTGTACACCTTGTCCGCCACGTCCGCGAGCTCGTCGCTCCAGCGGTTGGCGACGATCACGTCGCAGCCGGCCTTGAAGGCCTCCAGGTCGTGCGTGACCTCGGAGCCGAAGAACTCCGGCGCGTCAAGCGTGGGCTCGTAGACCACCACGGGCACGCCCTTGGCCTTCACGCGCTTCATGACGCCCTGGATCGAGCTCGCGCGGAAGTTGTCGGAGTTGGACTTCATCGTCAGGCGGTACACGCCCACGACCGGCTTCTCCTTGCCCTCGTACACGCGGTCCCACACCATCTGCAGCACCTCGTCGGCCACGAAGTCCTTGCGGGTGCGGTTGGCGTCCACGATGGCCTCGATCAGGTTCTGGGGCACGTCCCTGTAGTTGGCGAGCAACTGCTTGGTGTCCTTGGGCAGGCAGTAGCCTCCGTAGCCGAAGCTGGGGTTGTTGTAGTGGCTGCCGATGCGCGGCTCCAGGCACACGCCGTCGATGACGTCGCGGGTGTTGAGGCCGCGGACCTCGCAGTAGGTGTCGAGCTCGTTGAAGTAGGCCACGCGCAGCGCCAGGTAGGTGTTGGCGAAGAGCTTCACCGCCTCGGCCTCGGTGGTGCCCAGCACGAGCTCGGGAATGCCGATAGTTCCGTCGGCGTTAACACGCTCCAGCTCCGCGGGGTCCGCCCCTTGGGCAAGCAGGCGTGCGAAGCGCTCGGCAGCCGCGACAGCCTCGGAGTCGTCCTTCGGCGCGCCAACCACGATGCGGCTGGGGTGCAGGTTGTCGTAGAGGGCCTTGCTCTCGCGCAGGAACTCGGGGCTGAAGAAGATCTTGTCGTCGCCCAGCCTCTCTCGCAGGCCCGCGGTGTAGCCGACGGGGATGGTCGACTTGATGACGATCCAGGCGTCCGGGTTCACCGAGCGCACGGCGGTGATTGCGGCCTCGACGGAGCTCGTGTCGAAGAAGTTCCTGTCCGAGTCGTAGTTGGTGGGCGTGGCTATGACGGCGTAGTCGGCGCCCGCGTAGGCCTCGGCCACGTCGACGGTGGCGTGCAGGTCGAGCTCGCGCTCCCCCGCCTTTGCCTCCGCGAGGAACCGTTCGATCTCGTCGTCCTGGATGGGCGATACGTAGTTGTTGATCTTCTCGACCTTCTCGGGCACGATGTCCAGCGCGTGGACCTCGTTGTGCTGCGAGAGCAGGACAGCGAGGGACAGGCCGACGTAGCCAGTACCGGCAACAGCGATCTTCATGTCATTCTCCAATTGCCAAAGAACAGTAATCAGCATGAAAAATGGCCCCTGCTACAGGGCCATGATTTGCTAAATGTTGTAGTAGCGCTTATACCACTTGGCGAAGGCCCTCAAGCCGTCCTCGAGCGGCGTCGCTGGCTTGTATCCCAGGTCGCGCTGGAGCGCCGTGGTATCGGCGTAGGTGACGGGCACGTCACCGGGCTGCATGGGAACGAGCTGCTTGTGGGCTTCGAAGTCATAGTCAGCGGGCAGCACGCCCTCCTCCACCAGCACGCGCTGCAGCGTGTCGACGAAGTCGAGCAGGTTCTCGGGGTGCGAGTTGCCGATGTTGTAGACGCGGTGGGCGGCGAGGGGCAACCCGTCCTCGCCCATCTGCACTACGGGCGCGGCGTCCATGACGCGCCTAACGCCCTCGACGATGTCGGCGACGTAGGTGAAGTCGCGGCGGCAGTCACCCATGTTGAAGATCTTGATGGTGTCGCCGCGGCGCAGCTTCTCGGTGAAGCCGAAGTAGGCCATGTCGGGCCTGCCCATGGGGCCGTAAACTGTGAAGAAGCGCAGGCCGGTCGCCGGGATGGAGTAGAGCTTGGAGTAGGCGGCGGCCATGAGCTCGTTGGACTTCTTGGTGGCGGCGTAGAGCGAGACCGGCGAGTCGACGCGGTCCTCCTCGGAGAACGGCACCTTCTTGTTGCCGCCGTAGACCGAGCTGGAGCTGGCGTAGACGAGGTGATTGACCGGGTGGTGGCGGCAGGCCTCGAGCACGTTGAAGAAGCCGACGAGGTTGCTCTCGAGGTAGGCGCGCGGGTTCTCGATGGAGTAGCGGACGCCCGCCTGGGCGGCGAGGTTCACCACGACGTCGAAGCTGTTCTCGGCGAACAGACGCTCGATGAGTGCAGCGTCACACAGGTCGCCGCGCACGAAGGCGAAGCGGCCGTCGGCATCGGCCTCGGCGAGCATGCGCAGGCGCGCATCCTTGATGCCGGGGTCGTAATAGCTGTTGAGGTTGTCGAGACCGACAATCACATCGTCGGTCTCATCGAGCAGCTTCTTGACGAGGAACGCGCCGATGAAGCCGGCGGCGCCCGTTACCAATACCTTACTTGCCATTTCTCCTCTTTCGTTGTCAATGTACTAATTCAAAAAGAGCGCTTACGCCCGCTAGAGGAAGTAGCAGGCGAGGCTCCACAGCTTGAAGTTGCGCGTACGTAATGCGAGCAGAACGTCGGGCCAGCGCCCCTGCATGGTGGTCTGCATCTCCTCGAACTCAGGCACCGACGCGAGGATGTCGCTCATGAGGGCGAAGGCCGAACGCATCTCGGCGTCGTCGAGGGCTGTGAGCCTGTCGTAGGCGAGCATGCCGAACTGCTTGAGCGTCTGGTCGAACATAAACTGGTCGAACGCCCCGCCAAGCGCGCGGCGCCAGAGAATCATCTGCTGGACTATCCACACCGTGTCCAGGGACTTCTTGGAACGCTTTGAGGTATGGTAGATGCATGTTGGGTTGTTGCGGTAGTTGTAGACAACCCCTTCGATGGCTGCCTCTTTCCACATACCGTAGATGCAGTATTTGAGGACCGTATCCTCGAACCAATAGCCCTCAGGCAGCTCTATCCGTCTCCATAGCTCTCGACGGAAGGCGTGACCCCATGGTGTGCCGCCCGCTAAGGTCGACTTCCCTCCGTTCCTGAGTGCGCCGCTCTCGTCAATCGAAACGACACCTCCCGAGACAAACCCAATCGTCGAATCTGCAAGGGGTGCCATAAGCAGTTCGACGGAATCCTCAGGAATGTTGTCGTCGGA
>CABUZE010000018.1 GCA_902495955.1 uncultured Collinsella sp.
GGCTGTGAGGGCTGGCAGCTGCACGACGCCGCTCTGTGGGAGCAGCTGCTTGCCGAGGCGCGCGAGCGCGAGGCGGCAGCACGCGAGCGCCAGGCACGCATCGTGGCCGTGGATGTTGACCCCGCCGCCCGCAAGACCGCTGAGCGCATGGTCAAGTGCGCCGGCTACAAGCGCTTTGTCGATTTTTGCGCCGCCAAGTCCGCCACCGTGCTGGACCATGCGGGCGCCGTCGCCGGTGCCGCCGTGGTCGCAGATACGACCGAGACACCGCTTTCGCTCATGCATGACACCATGACGCTCATCGGTGAACTGCGCCGCGCGCCCGAGCTTGACGCGGCGCCGGTCGCCGCGCTCACCCGCGACGGATTGCTGGCCCGCGCGCTCCACGCCGAGCCCGAGCACTCGATTGCCGTCATGCCCAATAACGAGGAGGCGACCGTCGAAGTCTGGCCCTCGCTCGACCATGCCGCCGCAGCGTTTGAGGCTGCGGCCAGTGCGGATACCGAGGCCGAAATTGCGGGTGCCAACGAAGTCAACGACAACGCCGCCGGCACCCCCATGCCCGAGCCTGCCGCCACGCTCGACCTGGGCGACGGCAAGCCGCTGCCCGTGCTCATCCCGGAGTCCGAGCAGTTCGCCAACCGCCTGCGCAAGAATGCCCGTCTGCGCCGCAAGTGGGCCAAGCGCGAGGGCGTGAGCTGCTACCGCGTCTACGATGCCGACCTGCCCGATTACTCCGCCGCCATCGATCTGTACGAGGGCTGCCCGCAGACGCCGGGCCGCTGGCTCGTCATCGCCGAATACGCCGCGCCCAAGACCATCGACCCCGCGCTTGCCCAGGCCCGCATGCTCGACATCTTGGCCATCGCACCGCGCATCCTTGATGTTCCGGCCGAGCATGTGCACGCCAAGGCCCGCATGCGTTCGCGCGGCGGCTCGCAGTACGGCAAGCAGGGCGCCGGCAAGGGCGCATCGGGCGAGCGCGCCAATATCGCACGCCGTCGTCTGCCGCTCATCGAAGAGGGCGGCCTCACCTTTGCCGTCAACTTTGACGACTATCTGGATGTGGGCATCTTCCTGGATCACCGCGTCACCCGCAACCTAGTGCGCGAGCACGCCAAGCAGGCGCGCCGCTTCCTCAACCTGTTTGCCTACACCGGCACCGCTACCTGCTATGCGGCAGACGGCGGCGTCGAGGAAACCGTGACGGTCGATCTTTCCAACACCTACCTGGACTGGGCCGAGCGCAATATGCGTCAGAACGGCTTTGTGGGGCCGCAGCATCACTTTGTGCGCGACGACGTGCTCGCCTGGATTCGTGACCAGCGCCAGACGCGCAACCGCTGGGACCTGATCTTTGTCGACCCGCCCACGTTCTCGAACTCGTCCAAGATGGGCCGTCGCACCTGGGATGTTCAGCGCGACCATGTCGAGCTTTTGGCCGGCGTATCGCGCCTGCTCGCGCAGGGCGGCCATGCCATCTTTAGCTGCAACCTGCGCGGCTTCCGCCCCGAAACGCGCAAGCTCGCACGCGCGGGCGTGGTGCTGGAGGACATTACGGCACAGACCATCCCCGAGGACTTCGCGCGCAACCAGAAGGTGCACCATTGCTATATCGTGCGCCGCCTGCCCATCGAGGACGCCATGGCCGAGGTCGGCTTTAGCGCCGAGGAGATTGCAGAGCGAACCGAGGAGCTGCGCAGCCCCGAAGCCCGCAAGCCCCGTGCGGCAGTACCCGCGCACGCGCAGGCCGGCAACGGCAAGTTGAACTTTGCCGGCAAACCCTCTCCTGCCGGCAAGCCCAAAAAGAAGAAGTTCTACGCCAGCAAGCCCAAGGGCAAATAACAAAGTTGCGGTGGAATAGTTCCTAAAAATGCCTGGCAAAGGCCTAAACAGGAACTATTTCACCGCAACTCATATTGGGATGGTGGTTGGCGATCTAACCTTGGGTGACCAATCGGTAACCGATGCCCACGTGCGTTTGGATATAGCGCGGGTGCGCGGGGTCGGACTCGATCTTCTTACGCAACGTGCCCATAAAGACGCGCAGGCTCGCCAGGTCGCTCTTGGTTGCCGTGCCCCAAATCTCGTGCAGGATAGACTGGTGCGTCAGCACCTTGTCGGCGTTATGCGCCAGCAGGCATAGCAGTTTGTACTCGATCGGCGTCAGATGCAGCTCCTCGCCATCCATCGTGGCGATGCCGGCATCAAAATCGATATGCAGCTCACCGGTATCGAACGAGCCCTCGGACGCACCCATGCCAATCTGCGCATACGAAAGGCGCCTGAGCGTCGTGCGAATGCGCGCGAGTAGCTCTTCGACCGAAAACGGCTTGGTCAGGTAGTCGTCGGCACCGGCATCGAGCGCGCGAATCTTGTCCGCGTCCTCGCTGCGCGCCGAGACCACAATGATCGGCATGCCCGACCATGCGCGCACCGACTCCACCACCTTGACGCCGTCCATATCGGGCAGACCAAGATCGAGCAGCACAATGCTCGGTGCCTGCGATGAGGCGGCGGCGATGGCGGCATGGGCGGTCTCCACGGCCATATGACGCAAGCCGTGCGCCTCGAGCGCGGCAACGATTAAGTTGCGAACGGCGGGGTCGTCCTCAACGACCAAGATGAGCGGTTTTACGGCAGAGTTCGGCACAGCGCTACTCCTTATCAAACGAAACGTCGGCGACGGGAAGCTCAATCGTAAAGACCGAGCCGTGCGGGTCCGCCGCGGCAACCTCTATGCTACCGCCATGCGCCAGCGCAATGGAGCGGCAGAGCGAAAGACCTAGGCCCACGCTGCGATGGCTGTCGGCAAGACCGTGGTTGGCGGTGTAGAACGACTCAAAGATTCGCTCGCGGTCCTCGGGCGCAATGCCCGGGCCGTCATCGGCCACCGAGCACGCCACGCGTCCATCGTCGACGCCAATCGAGATCACGATATGCGAGCCTGCGGGCGTATACGTGATGGCGTTGTTCACCAGATTGACCACCAGCTGCACCATCAGACGCGCATCGACGTTGACGAGCGCCGGCTCGTCGCACGGCACCACCTTAAGATCGTGCTCACGCACGGCCGGACTTACGTGGCGCAGCGCCTCCTCGACGATATCGTCCATGAGCTCGAGCGTAGTCGACAGATGCATGCCGCCGCCCTCGAGCTTGGTGATGGCGAGCAGGTTCTCGACAGTGGCGTTGAGCCACAGTGCATCCGAGCGAATGGATAGAAGCAGGCCGCGGCGCGTCTGGGCATCGAGCACCGCGGTGCCGGTCGAGCCCTGGTCGAGCAGCACGTCGGCATTGCCCGAAATACTGGTGAGCGGCGTGCGCAAATCGTGCGAGATGGAGCGCAGCAGGTTGGCGCGCAGCTGCTCGTTTTTGGCGAGCACCGCCGCCTCCTCGCGGGCTTCCATGGCGCGGGCGCGATCGAGCGCCAGCTCGCCTTCGCTCACGATGGCATCGGCAAGTGTCCGTTCCTCGTGTGTTAGCACATCGGGCTCGGCAACGATAGCCAGCACGCCCACCACCGAGGCGGGGTCGTCCGAGCGCACGAAGCCGTCGCCCGTGCGAACCGTCAGGTAGATGCCATAGAACGCCGATCCGCCAAACGTGGCGTCAAGCGGCGTTCCCACATAGGCGGACGCCGAGAGCCGCGGCGGCATCTGCGGCGCCAGCTCGTGCACCGGGGCGGCATCGCCCACGGCTGTGTACGTCGCACGCGGCAACAGGTCATCGCCCTCGGCGTCGGCGCTGTACCACACAACCGGACAGCCCGAAAGACGCGCCAGCTGCGTGGCCATGGCGTGAACGATCTGATGCTGATCGGCGCACCGCTGCAGCATGCGGTTGGTCTCGAGCACCATATGCGTGCGGCGGTCGCTGGCGGCAGCCTGTGCCAAGGCGCGGCGCAGGGCCAACGCAATCGAGCTCGACACAAGCGAAACCACGAACATGATGAAGAACATGCCGGGATAGCCGCGGTCGATAAGCGACAGCGAGTAGCGCGGGTCGACAAACAAAAAGTTGTAGAGCGCCACGGCGGCAGCCGAGCTCAGCAAGCAATACAGGCGACTCCAGGTAAAGAATGCGCACAACTGAACGGCGAACACATAGACGATCATGATGCTCGGCGCGAGACCCGGATGGTCGAGCAGCGCGCCCACAATCGTCGCCGCGACCAGCAGCCCCGCCGATACGCAGGCGTCATACAGAGGAGTGCGGCGCGTCAGCGTCGTGCGCCGCCACCAAAAGCTATCGGCAATATCGCCGTCCGTACGGACGTCCATCAGCGTCCCGCCCCTCTCTCAAAAACAAAAACCACCACAAAGGGGACAGGCACCTTTGTGGTGGTTTCCCCTTGTGGCGGTTCCAAGTGTATAGCCTTTGCAACCTGCGGTCGTTAGACAAACAGCACGTGCGCGAGCAGTGCGCACACGCACGCCGCGACAAACAGCGTCACCACGATCGAGATCACGTGATCGGCCATGTCCATGTTGGCCCGATTCGTAAAGAACCGATCTTCGGCGGCGTCGACGCGCGCCTCACGCACCAGCTCGGTCGCAAGATCGCAACCGTCAAGCACCTTTGCATCCATGGTTTCCTCCCCGGACTCAATCCCCGTCAATACAAACCCGCCCGTTCGCAGACAAACCTCGAGCGTCGACTACGGCCGCTCATTGGGGGCCAGGCGCTGCATCTTGTTCACGGCCTTGAACTTGGTGAACAGCGGCACGTACTCAAAGCTCACGTTGGAGTTCTCCAGGCCGTACCAACGCGCAGGCGTGCCGGCGGCGCGACGGATGATGTACTTGAGCGTGATGGCCGTACGCTCGCTGGGCTCCACATCGCTTTCGGGCGCCAGAAGCTTACGGATCAGGACGAACTTGAACGTGCCGATGTTACCCGGATCCTTGTAGACCGAGTAGTCATGCGTCTGCGGCGGCAGCTCGCCGGTGGCAGCCAGGTCCTGAACAACCTGACGCAGGTAGGCATTGACGCGCTGGTTGATCTTGTAGCCCAGGTACAGATGCACGCGGAACACGTAGTCGGTGCCGAACGTCTCGACCGAATAGGCAAAGGTGTGCGGTTCGTCCATGGTCTCGACATTCACAAACCACCAGGCGCGGGCGCGCTTGGGATGCTTGTCCAAGATCGAATAGACGATATCGCGGTCGATGTAGTCGGTATGGGTGTCCTTGGTCAGGTACACGACGTTGTCGCTCATGCGCTCGTAACGGTCGTCGTCGCGCAGGCGCTTGAGCTGCGGCAGGTAGCTGCGCAGCGGCAGCAGCGTAAACTGGCGCTGCTCGACCGCCGTGCCGTTGTACCAGCACACCATAATGCCCATGATTAGTGCAGCCATGAGGATGGTGAAGTAGCCGCCGTGGAAGAACTTGGTGAGCGAGCTCACGAAGAAGAAGCCTTCGAGCAAAAGGAAGAAGGCCGCGAAGATCCACGGAGCAACCTTGAGCTTGCGCTCCTCGTGCAGGTAGAAGAAGAGCAGCAGCGTGGTGCACATCATAGTCAGCGTAATGGCCAGGCCGTAGGCGGCTTCCATATGTGCCGAGTTCTGGAACAGCAGCACCACGATGACGCAGCCCACGAGCATGACGTTGTTGACCATGGGGATGTAGAGCTGGCCTTTGGTCTCGGCAGGATAGAAGACCTGCATGTGCGGCATGAGGTCCAGGCGGCTGGCCTCGGACACCAGCGAGAATGCGCCGGTGATGAGCGCCTGCGAGGCAATGATGGCCGCGACGGTGGAAAGGCCGACGGCAAACGGGCGCAGGCCCGGGGCGAGCATCTGGTAGAACGGGTTGAGGTCGGCAATGCCCATGAGCTCGGGGTTGGCAGCGTTGTTCATAAGCCAAGCGCCCTGGCCCATATAGGAAAGCAGCAGGCAGCACTTAACGAACGGCCAGGTAGCGTAGATGTTGCCGCGGCCGACGTGGCCCATGTCGGAGTAGAGCGCCTCGGCACCGGTGGTGGCGAGGAAGCAGCTGCCCAGAATCATGATGCCCGCGTGGTTGTTGGGGCTCAACAAAAAGGCGATGCCGCGCACCGGGTTGAGGCACAGCAGCACGGCGGGGTGCTGGAAGACAAAGAACAGACCCGTGCCGCCCAGGAACAGGAACCACAGCGTCATGATGGGGCCAAAGGCGTGACCGATCTTGGCCGTACCGATACGTTGCACCAAGAAGAGCACGATGATGATGGCGAGCGTAATGGCGACGACGCGGCCCTGGTCATCGCCCAGCACGGCATGGACCGCCGGGATGGTGCGCAGGCCCTCGATGGCCGTGGTAACGGTAACGGCCGGCGTCAGGATGCCGTCGGCGAGCAGCGCGGCGCCACCCAGCATGGCGGGGATGATAAGCCACTTGCCACAGCGCTTGACCAGGCTGTACAGGGCAAAGATGCCGCCCTCACCATGGTTATCGGCGCGCAGCGAGATGAGCACATACTTGATGGTGGTCAGCAGCGTGACCGTCCACACGACAAGGGAGAGTGCGCCAAGCACGAACTCCTCCGTCACGCTTCCGATGCCGCCGTTGCCGGCAACGAGCGCCTTGGTTACATACATAGGGCTGGTGCCGATATCGCCGTACACCACGCCCAGCGTGACGAGCATCGCCGAGATGCTCACAGGAATCGCAGCGTGCGAGGCTGCCTCCTTGGCCTTTTGTTCCATAAGCCGGTTTCCTCCCAACTTTAATGTTCGAACGAATAATAGGTAATCGGCCCAAGTTTGAATGGCACTGTTTTCCCAGCTAAATAAACATTTATACGGCCTTTAGGCCACCGCGGCGATATGAAATGTAACAAAGGGACTGCCCCTTTGTCACATTCGTCATTTTCCGAGCCAATTTTTGAACCACCACTCCATGGAGCGGCTCATCTCGGCCATAAAGGGGCTCGTGTGCTTGCGGGTGTAGATATCCATGACGCGCTCCCCCACCTCGCGGGCATGCGGACGGAACATCGCGTCCATCTCGGCCACCTGCGCGTCCATGGTCGCGGCATCCGCGCGGCAGTAGCGCTCCTCGTGCACCAGGTTCACCACGGGATGCGCAATGGCCGGACGCTCCTTGCGAGGCGTGCCGACGATGAGCATCGACAGCGGCATGGTATAGGGCGGCAGGTCGAGCAGCTCGGCAACTTCCTCGGCATTCTCGACGATATCACCGATGTAGCAGCTCCCCAGCCCCAGGGCCTCGGCGGCAACCACGGCGTTTTGCGCGGCGATCACGGCGTCCTGGGCCGCGATGGCAAAGTCGCCCAAACCCGGCGCACGGCGGGGCGCCTTGCCCGTGCGCTCGACGAACTCGGGCTCAAAGCAGCCCACGTGCTCAAACAGATCGATCCACTTGGCATAATCGACCACAAATATGAGTGCCCAGGGCGCCTTGGCGATCATGGGCTGGTGGTCGCACAGGTCGGCCAGACGGTCCAGCGTAGCCTGCTCGCGAATACTCACGATGGAATACATCATCATGGCGCCCGCCGACGGTGCGCGACTCGCCGCATGCAAGATTGCCGCCCGCTGCTCGTCGGTCACCGCCACGGGGCGGTCGTCGTCATCACGCGCGAAGGCACGCGTGGACGAGCGGTGCTCCAAGATGTCCAGCACCGCGTTACCCGTAGTCTCGACCGGATAACCGTTCGCATCCACGCCCGCAGCTCCGCCGCAGTACTCGGCGCCCGTCATACAAACCTGCTCGCCCATAGCTCTATCCTCGCCAATTCTTTAAGAAGCCTTTACGATTCCGTGTAATTCCCGTCCATTATCGCGCAGGCCGCCACTACATTGCGCCACACCGCCGCACATGCGCGTTAATATGGCTGGTTGTTGTGCGCAGCCCGCAAATGCAGCGCATATTTAGGTAACAATCGGGTAAACCCCCGCTTTCGTAGGTTTTAAGTTTGTGAGGAGTCTCAGCATGTTCGCTGCCGCCATCTCGCTCGTCGGTCTTGCGGCGACCGTCTACCTTGTTTTGCGCGAGGCCAAGGCCATTCGCGCTCAGTCGGGCACCGTTGCCAAAAGCGCTCTTGGGTGGAGCGTCGCCTTCGGCCTGTTCCAGCTCTTTTTGACCATTTGGGGCGCTATTGGCCTCGTCGCGCAGAACGAGCCGCTCGCCTTTGTGATGCTCATCCTGACCAATGCCGTCCTCACCGGCTGCGCTTGGGCCAGCATCGCCCGCGACCGCATCGCCCCGCGCGTCTTTGCGTTCGCCGGGCCCGACGCCCCCGCCCCCACCGGCAAGCTCGCCCGCCTGCGCGGCGCCTTTGCGGGCAAACCGCTCGTCGCCGCCGTCCTGTGCCTGCTGCTCGCCGGCGTTTTTGCGCTGCTGGGCATGGAGGTTTCGTCCAACCACGACTTTACCTGGGTCTACCCCCTGTGCATCCTGCTCGAGTGGGCCATCATCACCGTGCTCATGACCGGCCTGTTCTTCCTGTTCCAGCGCCACGGCGCAGCTCCCGCGGTCCTGGCCTTTGCCCTCTTTGTCCTGGGCATTGCCGAGTTCTTCGTCATCACGTTTAAATCCATGCCCATCCAGCCGGGCGACCTTTCGGCCATCTCCACCGCCGCCGCGGTCGCCGGCACCGGCTACACCTTCTCCATCTCGCTGTTCTGCGTGCTGTCCATGGGCTTTACCGCCATCGCCATGCTGCTATGCGAGTACGCCGGCCTGGTGGCACCGCACCGTCAGAAGGGCGCCGCCAACGCCAAGCGCATGCTGCTCACCAACCTGCTCGTCGCCGTGCTGTGCCTGGGCGGCGTGACCGCGCACGTCACGCTTATCGACTACTACAACACCCTCGGCATCACCGTCTACACCTGGCGCCCGCTCGAGAGCTACTGGCGCGAGGGCTACCTGCCCGCTTTCATTAGCGCAGCGCAGTCCATCAAGCCGCCCAAACCCGCCGACTACTCCGTCGACGATGCCAAGGCCACGCTCAAAAAGTACACCAAGGCCTACGACAAGTCCGACGCGGCCAAGAGCGACGAGCGCGCCGCCGCCGAGGAGCAGTTCGATAGCGAGAAGCCCACGGTCATCGCCATCATGAACGAGACCTTCTCAGACCTTTCGATCTACCAGAACATGCGCGCCGGCTACGAAGGCCCGCAGTACTTTAAGAACCTGTCCAACTGCCTCAGCCGCGGCAAGCTCTACGTGAGCGCCTACGGCGGCGGCACCGCCAATACCGAGTTTGAGTTTATGACCGGCAACTCCATGGCCAACCTGGGCTCGGGCGTGTATCCGTACACCATCTACAACATGGAGACGACCGGGAACCTGGCAGAGCAGTTCAAGTCGCTCGGATATTCCACCACGGCCATGCACCCCAACCACGCCACCAACTGGAACCGCGAAAACGTCTATAAGGACTTTGGCTTTGACCAGTTCCTGTCCATCAACGATTTCCAGGGCGCCGATACCCTGCGCGGGATGGTGACCGACCAGGCTACCTACGACAAGATTCTTGAGCTGCTCGACCAGAACGCCGATCCTCAGTTTATCTTCGACGTGACCATGCAGAACCACTCGGGCTACGACACGGGCCTGCTGCCGGTCGATAAGCAGATGCATCTGAATATCGACACGACCGACCTGGACGCCAAGACCGTCGAGGACGGCACGCTGTCCGATGTCGACGAGTATGTCTCGTGCATCGAGCAGTCCGATCAGGCGCTGCGCTACTTCCTCAACGCCTTGAGCAAGCTCGACCGCAAGGTAGTCGTGGTGTTCTGGGGCGATCACCAGCCGTTCTTCCCGTCCAAGTTCAATGACAAGTGGTTTACCGGCGAGGACGACGCCACCCACCAGGAGCGCTTGTGGCAGACCGACTACATCATCTGGGCCAACTACGACGTTGCCGGTTGCAACCAGACGAGCGAGGTCGACGACCTGTCCACCAACTACCTGTCCACCCAGCTGATGCAGCTGATCGGCGCACCGCTGACCGACTACCA
>CABUZE010000019.1 GCA_902495955.1 uncultured Collinsella sp.
CCGATAACGACATCCTGGTCGTTATCGGGGAGCTTGTCCTCATCGGTAAGCTCCATCATGGGGCGATCGAGGATGTCGGTGCGGTGATCGCCGGTGATAACGGTAAGGTTGGGTCCGCTCATGACATAGTCGCCGATGTGAATTTTCGCCCGGGTTGTGAGCAGCGTTGCTCCAGGGCCAAGGTACACGTCATGGCCCATGTAGATATTGCCCGCTCCGGCAATCTCGCTGCGGCGGCCCAGGGTCACGTTCTTGCCGCAAGCAGTAAAGGAGCGGCGCAACGAGGGCATTAGAAGAAGCTTGTTATAGGCACGTGAGACACCGTCAAGAATCTTGTAGACAAGACCCATGGCTAAACCTTCCTCCACACCATCTTGTCCACCACGCCGGTGTAGCTCTGGATGATCTTGACCACCTTGGTGGACACGGTCTCGTCGGCGTAATCGGGGACGGGCGCCTCGGGCAGCGACCCCTCCGCGTCGAGCTCGACGGCGGTGTGGACGGCCTGGAGCAGGCCCCGCTCGCTGATGCCGGCCAACGTGAAGCAGGCCTTGTCCAGGGCCTCGGGGCGCTCGGTGGAGGTGCGGATGCAAACGGCCGGGAACGGGCGGCCGATACTCGCGAAGAAGCTGGACTCCTCGGGCAGGGTGCCGGAGTCGGAGACAACGGCGAAGGCGTTCATCTGCAGGCAGTTGTAGTCGTGGAAGCCCATAGGTTCGTGCATACGCACGCGCGGGTCAAGCTTGAACCCGGTGGCCTCCAGGCGCTTGCGGGAGCGCGGGTGGCAGGAGTACAGGATCGGCATGTCGTACTTCTCGGCCAGCGCGTTGATGGCGGTAAACAGACTCGTGAAGTTCGCCTCGGTGTCGATGTTCTCCTCGCGGTGGGCGGACAGCAGCATGTAGCGCTTGGGCTCCAGCCCGAGCTCGGTAAGGACGTCCGACGCCTCGATCTTGTCCAGGTTGGCGCGCAGGACCTCGGCCATGGGAGAACCCGTGACGTAGGTGCGCTCGGGGGCGCAGCCGGTGTCCTTGAGGTAGCGGCGGGCGTGCTCGGAGTAGGCCAGGTTGACGTCGGAGATCACGTCGACGATGCGGCGGTTGGTCTCCTCGGGCAGGCACTCGTCCTTGCAGCGGTTGCCCGCCTCCATGTGGAAGATGGGGATGTGCAGGCGCTTTGCCGCGATGGCGGACAGGCAGCTGTTGGTGTCGCCCAGGATCAGCAGCGCGTCGGGCTTAACCTCTACCATGAGCTTGTAGCTCGCGGCGATGATGTTGCCCACCGTCTCTCCTAGGTCCGCGCCCACGGCGTCCAGGTAGACGTCCGGGTCGTCCAGCGACAGGTCGCGGAAGAAGATGCCGTTGAGCGTGTAGTCGTAGTTCTGCCCGGTGTGAGCCAGCAGGCAGTCGAAGTGGCGGCGGCACTTCTTGATGACCTCGGAAAGGCGGATGACCTCGGGGCGGGTCCCCACGATGATGAGCAGCTTCAGGCGGCCGTCGTCCTCGAATGCGATATCGGAATAGTCCTTGCCCATGCGGCTAGACCTCCTCGTAGTAGGTGTCGGGGTTCTCGGGGTCAAATGGCTCGTTGGCCCACATGACCGTCACGAGGTCCTCCGTGTCGGACAGGTTAGTGATGGAGTGCGTGTAGCCGGGGATCATCTCCACGGCGCGCATGTCGGACCCCGAGACGACATACTCGTCGACGGGGAACGGGTTGCCCTCGGCGTTCTCCCCCACCTTCCTCAACTTGATGCTCGCGGTGCCGGACACCACCAGGAACCTCTCCCACTTACTCATGTGCCAGTGGTTGCCCTTGGTGATGCCGGGCTTCGAAACGTTGATGGAAACCTGCCCGCGCTCCGGCGAGCGCAGGAACTCGGTGAACGAGCCGCGGTCATCGACATTAGGCTTGAGGCCGTAGGCGAAGTGCCCCGGCTCGTAGTAGGACAGGAACGTGCTCCAGAGCTTCTTGGAGAAGGACCCCTCCGAAAGGTCGGGGACGGCAAGCGTCTCGCGGCTGTCGCGGAAGCAGCCCAGCAGGTAGACGATCTCGCCCAGGGACTTCACGTCGGTGTCGGGGACGTAGCAGAACCCGTCACCGTCGACGCGCTCCAGCCCCTCGTAGCCGCAGCGGTGCTCCTGCCCCAGCAGGGCGCCCAGCATCTCGTCCACGAGGTCGTCGATGTAGAGGAGCTCGAGCTCCACTGAGGGGTCGTTGACGGTGTAGGGGCGGCCGTTCGCGATGGCGTCGCAGAAGGTCGCCACCGCTGAGTTATAGCGCGGGCGGCACCATTTGCCGTACAGGTTCGGGAAGCGGTAGATGAGCACGGGGGCGCCGGTGCGCTCCGAATACTCGCGGAAGAGGCCCTCCCCCGCGAGCTTCGACTCGCCGTAGACCGAGCCCTCGAAGCGGCCCGACAGGCTCGCCTGCGCGGAGCTGGAGAGCATGACGGGGCACCTGTTGCCGTGGCGCTCCAAGGTGTCCAGCAGCGTGGAGGCGAACCCGAAGTTGCCCTCCATGAACTCCGACTGGTCCTCGGGGCGGTTGACGCCGGCCAGGTTGAAGACGAAGTCGGCTCGGGAACAGTAGTCCTCCAAGTCCGCGGGCGTCGAGTCGACGTCGTACTCCATGACCTCGAGGGGAAGGAGGGGCTGGTATTTCTCGCGGCGGTCCTTGCCGTCCCTTATGTTCTTGAGGGCGCAGCAGAGGTTCCTGCCGACGAAGCCCTTGGCACCGGTGACGAGTACGCGCACCCTACTGCACCGCCTCGTGCTCGCGGCCCTCGAGCGCCAGCCGCACGTACTCGGCGGTCTTGATCTTGGCGATGGTGCCCTCCACGTCGAGCCTCTCGGTGTTGTGGGAGGTGTAGGACTCGTCGGCCTGGGTCTCCACCTCGCCGTCCACGACGAACTTGTCGTAGTTCAGGTCGCGCGAGTCGCAGGCCACGCGGTAGTAGCCGCCCATGTCCTCGGCGCGCAGGCGCGCCTCGCGGGTCATGAGGGTCTCGAAGAGCTTCTCGCCGTGGCGGGTGCCGATGACCTGGGTGCCCACGCGGCCGAAGACCTCCTGCACGGCCTCGGCGAGGTCGCCGATGGTCGACGCCGGCGCCTTCTGGATGAACAGGTCGCCGGGGTTGGCGTGTTCGAAGGCGAACTGCACAAGGTCGACCGCCTCGTCCAGGTTCATGAGGAAGCGGGTCATGTTGGGGTCGGTGACCGTGAGCGGCTCGCCCTTGCGGATGCGGTCGATGAACAGCGGGATGACGCTGCCGCGCGAGCACATGACGTTGCCGTAGCGGGTGCAGCAGATGGTGGTGCGGCCGGCGCCGTTGCGGGCGTTGGCGTAGATGATGGACTCCATCATCGCCTTGGACTTGCCCATGGCGTTGATGGGGTATGCCGCCTTGTCGGTGGAAAGGCACACGACGCGGTCCACGCCCTCGTCGATTGCGGCGTGCAGCACGTTGTCCGTGCCGATGACGTTGGTGCGCACGGCCTCCATGGGGAAGAACTCGCAGGAGGGCACCTGCTTGAGGGCGGCGGCGTGGAAGATGTAGTCCACGCCGTGCATGGCGTCGCGCACCGACTGGGCGTTGCGGACGTCACCGATGAAGAAGCGCACCTTGGAGGCGAGCTCGGGCGACCTCTCCTGCAGGCGGTGGCGCATGTCGTCCTGCTTCTTCTCGTCGCGGGAGAAGATGCGGATCTCGGCCAGGTCGGTGTTCATGAAGTGCTTGAGCACGGTGTTGCCGAACGATCCGGTGCCGCCCGTGATCATCAGGGTCTTGTCTTTAAAGGTGGTCGAATCGTTCATCTATTTGCCTTCCTTACGTTTGGCTTTTGTAAACTGGTAAAAGAGAAATTTCGTATTAGTTACGAGGTATCGTTTGAAAAGCCGCTTCGGCTCTTGAATAAGTCTGTATAGCCACTCGAGACTCAGGTTTTGCATCCACATCGGCGCCTCTGGCACCACGCCGGCGAGAACGTTGAACGCTCCGCCAACACCGATCATTAACGGTTGTGGCCCTCCCTTGAGCTCGTGCATAAGAACTTCTTGACGGGGCGCGCCAAGAGCAATCCATGCGAAGTCTGCATCCGAATCAGCGATACGTCGCGAAAGGTCTCGCTTCTCGCTGTCGGAGAGCGGTCGGAAAACCGAAGGCTCCATGCCAGCGATTTCCAGGCCTGGATATTCCTCTTGAAGTGAATTTTTGAGAGCGTCGAGATTCTTCTGCTCGTTACCGTAGAAGTAATGGCTCCATCCTTGCTGCAAGGAAATATTGAATATCTCTCGCATCAGATCGGGTCCAGTTACACGCCCCATAGACTCTATTGTTTTACGTCCGACGACAGATAAAGGCTTGCCGTCGGGAACGGACATGAGGGAGTCAGCTTGGCAGGCCCAATAGGAAGGGTCGTCATGGGCCATAACCGAGGTATGAGCATTGGAAACGCAAATATATTCGCCATGTAGCTCATCTATATGGCGAGTGAGAAACTCGACACACTCAGACATATTGGTTCCCGTGATCGGAACATCGATTACGGGAACGCGCTTGAGCTCAACGAATTTAGAATAGTCCTGAAGCATTAGCACGCACCCTTACCGGTGATGACCTCGATCACTGTGAGGACAACGATCTTGAGGTCGGTAAAAATGCCCCGGTTGGCGATGTACTCCAGGTCTCGGCGGACCATGCCGTCGAACCCGGTCGAATTGCGCTCCGTCACCTGCCACCAGCCGGTAATTCCCGGCTTCACGGCCAGGCGCTGCAGGTCGTACTCGGTGTACTCGGCCACCTCGTTGGGCAGCGGCGGCCTGGGCCCGACTACGGACATCTGGCCCAGGAACACGTTCAGGAACTGCGGGAACTCGTCGATGGAGTGCTTGCGGATGAACTTGCCGATCTTGGTGACGCGCGGGTCATCCCTCATCTTGAACATGGCGCCGGCGATCTCGTTCTGCCCCTTGAGCTCGGCGAGGCGCTCGTCGGCGTCCTTGTACATGCTGCGGAACTTCCACATGCGGAAGGTGGACAGGCTGCCGTCGCGGTGGGTCTGGCCCACGCGGATCTGGCTGTAGAACGGGTTGCCCTCACTCTCCAGGCGAATGGCCGCCCCCAGTACCAGACTGGGTATGGCGATGACGGCCAGCACGCAGCCGCTGAACACGATGTCGAAGGCGCGCTTGGCTGTGCGGTAGGCAAGGCGCGAGTTGTCCCAGTCCTTCACGGCCTGCATGGCCTTGTAGCGAATGCTCGAGTCGCCGCCGCTCATGGCTTGGGCAACCAGCGAGGCCCCTACCGGCGCTTCTACTGAATTTTCAGTTTTGTCTGACACTATTTCTTTCAAGTCAACGTCCCCGCCCCCGGGGATCCTCCCTGTCCCGTTAAACAGTCGCCTGCAACTAGGCGATCGCCTTTTTAAGGTTCCGCATGACGCGCTGCTCGGCTGAAAGCACGGCTAGGCCAACGCGCGTAGTTACGCGCCGGCCGCAAAGGTCGAGCTCCAAATAAGCAGTGCTCTTGCGTCTGTTAATGTTTTTGATAAGGCCCTCGTGGCCCAGCAGCGGACCTGCCGTCACTACGACCTGGTCGCCGTCTTTTAGGGCCTCGCTCATGGGCACTACGCGGTCTCCCCTATGCGTAAAGCTGCCGATGAGCTGGACCTCTTCTTTTGCCAGCGGCACAAACTGACCGTCCTGGGATAGCACCCGGGCAAAGTCGTCCATGCACAGCAGATACTGTTGCACGGTGCGGGGATCTGCCGTATCGCAGATAAGGTAACCGGGAAAGAGCGGCTTGGTCGTGTTGACCCATTCGCCGTGAACTTTAATCTCGGTTTGAAATTGGGGATAAAAGAGCTCCTGCATGGCACCTGTCGGTAGCACGTGCTCAATGCGCTCGCGCATTATGTCTTCGCGACCGTTAATGACCTGGATCACATACCACACGAGCACCACCCCCTTGCTGTCTTACGTGTGGCTCACGGGGTTTGGGTATGGCTTCGCCAGGGCGCTTAGTGCGCGAAGGCGCTCCATATTCAAACCCTGAGCCCAGTTAGACAAGCACGTGGCTCTGCCCCACCGTGAACGGTATGTATGAGTGCAGTGGCTAGAGTCGCGGACGTGTATCGCAAAAATGCCCGCGACTCCAGCTGGCTGCGTGCGGCCCAGTCAAGCGGGTACAAAACTGGACCGCACGCAAACAGCTGCAGGACTGCTGCAATTTGTCATGCAATATCGATTCGAATGAACAGCTTGCACATAGACAGGAACAAAGTCATTCGATGCGAAACGCATTACGAGGCTATTGGAGCTCGTGGTTTTTCTGACACCGCCGTTACGGCCGGATGCTGATCGACCCTGCGCTTTGCGGCTTGCTGGAGCCGTGAGCACAGTTGAACCCATGTAACGTTAATTATCCTAGCACAGCAGGTAGCCCATACGTTTTGGGGTGTGTTGAGCAACATATTGTTTATTTGCCGTGGTTATGGGGGATATCGCGCCGCCTCGCACGCATTGCCGCAGGTTTATGGGGGTGTGTGGTTTGGCGATCACTGCCTGAGTTGTATTGCTGAGGGCGTGAATTGCTCAAACTATTAAGTTTGGCTAACAAACTTTCTACAAAACCGGGAAGGTAATTGCGCAACTTTTTGCGGGTGTTGGCGTGGGCGTACGGTTTATGGGACGAGGTTGACAATCACGTCTCTCAATGCGAGGTCCACCGAATTAAGCGACGATGATTCAGTTGTCGCAAAAAATGCGACAACTGCTGCTGACAGCAAAATTTTGCAAAAAAAGGCCACTCGATTGAGTGGCCTTACATTCACGATGGTGGAGACGAGGGGGATCGAACCCCTGACCTCTTGACTGCCAGTCAAGCGCTCTCCCAGCTGAGCTACGCCCCCGTGACGAGGCAGTACTATAGGGGAAGATCTTCGGAGATGCAAGAGGTTTTTGTTGAAACTTTTTCTTACGGGTTTTCCTGGGACGGGGCCGAATTAGCTATTTTTGGCTTTGCCGAAATTAGCTAATTCAGCCACCGTCCCGATAAAACCCTCACGCGGCGGCAGCTTACTTGTAAAGGTAGGCGATCGCCGTTCCTTGGTGGACTTTGATCTTGGCCGTTTTCCTGACGACATTAGAGATGCCGGTGTCGGCTAACAGGCCTAGGGGGCTGTGGTCCAGTTCCCACTCTAGGCCGTGTTCGCTTATCTCTGTGTTGGGAGCGATGGCGATGATGGAGAAGGTTTTGCCCTCGGCGCCCTCGATGGTCCAGGTCTCGTTCTGGTGCAGGATTCTGGCCGTCACTTCGTCTTCTTCGATCCAGACGGGGGCATCCGCATAGCCTGCCAGTAGCCCTAACACAGAAAGTGCCATGTCCGGGCGGCCGCCGGTGGCGCAGGTTGCTACCACTTCGGCGGCTGGCCAGCGGAGGCGGATGGCGTCTAATGCCAATGCCAGGTCAGTGTAGTCCTTGTACGGGTCGTGGCGTTCTACTTCAAAATCGACAGCGGCATCGACCAGCGCACGACCAGCGTCGCTCACCGTGTCGGCATCCCCAACATACACGTCGCAGCCCAACCCGGCTCCCAACAGGGCGTCCAGCCCACGGTCTACGGCAACGATGTGGTCACACTCCCCTGCCAGATGGCAAAGCAACTCGGGGCTCGACACCACCGGCGAGCCGCAGACCACTAATACTTTGCAAGCCACAGCCCTCGCCTATCCCTCAAACGCAAGCACGCGGGACAGGCCCAGGTCCTCATAGCTATCGATAAAGATATCGCAGTTGGCACGCACCTCGTCGCGCTCCATACGGCCGTGTGGGTCATAGATGCCCACGCGCTTAAAGCCTGCAGCGCCAGAGCTCTTAAGTCCAAAGACGGCGTCCTCAAACACCCACGCGCGTTCAAACTTGTGCCCGTGGCGCTCCCCCAAGCGATGCAGCGCCAACTCGTATACATCGGGGAACTGCTTGGAGCGCCCAGCCTCGCCCGTCGTGGTAACAAACTCCAAATAAGCGTCGAGCCCGGCACCATCGAGCGCGGACTGAACCAGCTCGGCCGGCGTGGAAGTAGCCACGCACATGGCAATACCGGCCTCCTTCGCCTGCTCCAAAAATGCAAGCAGGCCCTCGCGCGGCGGCACCTTGGAGTACCCATCAATCAGAATCTCGCCCAGCTCGCGGTACAGTTCCTCGCCATTCGCGCCAATGCCCCACGTGTCGTGATAGGCCTGGCACTCGTCCTCCAGCGAAAGATGTTCAAACTGGGCAAAATCGTCGACCGTTACATCAATGCCATGACGGCGCAATAACTCGGTCTGCGCATGGCCCCAGACGGGGGAGCTATTAACCAGCGTTCCGTCGCAATCGAAAATAAAAGCAGCACTTGGAGCAGCGATGTGGTTCATAAACGAGCCTTTCGAGGTCAAATGGTAAACAACCTGCTAAAAACGTTTTACCAAACGTCAGCCTAACAGTTTTGAAACCCTAATTGGTAAAACTGTCAAGAGTTTTACCACGGCAATTCTGCCAGTGGTATAAACATGGCGCTTACCGATTAAACGCGCCCGCAAATCCACTTTCGTCCATAAAACTAACGTACAGGTGTTATCGTAGTTTCTGCCGAAAGTTCCACCGAGCACGCGAGGTGGAACGAATCATAGAACTATCGCCGTCCCTTCGATTCGTGCAGCCTTGGACCTTTCGCATCTAGTCACCAAGGCAACACGCTGCCGCGTCATGATGGGATCAAACGTGAGCGATACAAAGCTAAAGCCAGCAACCAAAAAGCCTGCTACCCGTAAAGCCGCCCCGCATGCACCGGAGCTCACCAAGGACGATGTCTATCTATTTGGCATCGGTACGTGGGAGCGCAGCTGGGAAAAGATGGGCGCTCACCCTGACACGCAGAACCGTACGCGTGGCTGGCGCTTTTGCGTTTGGGCGCCCGACGTAAAGAGCGTCCACGTCATTGGCGAATTTAACGACTGGGACGAGGAAGCCAACCCGCTGGTGCCCATGCATACGAGCGCTATTTGGGAAGGCTTTATTCCTGGCGCCGAGCAGGGTCAGCTCTATAAGTACCTCATTGAGACCAACGAGGGCGAAAAGCTCTACAAGGCCGATCCGTATGCCTTTAAGGCCGAGTGCCCTCCGGGTACCGCCAGCGTGCTGTGGACCCTCGATGGCTACCAGTGGAACGACGCCGCGTGGCTCAAGCGCCGCGCCGGCCATAACCACATGTCGCAACCCCTTAACATCTACGAGGTGCATATTGGCTCCTGGAAGCGCCACGGCGACGCGCCGCAGGGCGAGCCGGACGAGTACGGCAACTACCCCGGCCCCATGGATCCCTTCCCCGCGCAGCGCGGCGAGTTCTACACCTACGACGACCTGTCGGTCGAACTCGTGGACTACGTGCGCGACATGGGCTATACGCATATCGAGGTCATGCCGCTTATGGAGCATCCCTTCGATGGCTCCTGGGGCTATCAGACGACCGGCTACTACGCCGCCACGTCGCGCTATGGCAACCCGCAGCAGCTCATGCACTTTATCGATGCGTGCCACGAGGCAGGCATCGGCGTGATCATGGACTGGGTACCCGGCGGTTTTTGCGCCGACTCCCACGGCCTTGCTACCTTTAACGGCCACATGCTGTTTGAGCACGAGATTCACCCCAACTGGGGCACGCACAAGTTTGACTTCGCCCGCGGCGAGGTCCGCTCCTTCCTGGTCTCCAACGTGCTGTACTGGCTCGAGAACTTCCACGTTGATGGCATTCGCATGGATGGCGTGTCCAGCATGCTGTACCTCAACTTTGGCATCGACG
>CABUZE010000020.1 GCA_902495955.1 uncultured Collinsella sp.
TGCCCTCGTCGACATCGTCGTTGTAGCTTTGGTCGATGGTGCCGACCTCGAGGCCGGCTTCCTTGATCAGCTCGACGGCAGTCTGCTGGTCCTTGCCCAGCACGTCGGGCACGGTGACCTGCTCGCCGCCAAAGAGTCCTGTGGCAAAGGCCACCACGATGCCGATGACGGCAACCGCTGCCACCACGGCGGCGATGATCTTGTTCTTGTTGGATTTGGGCTCTTCGACCTCGTAGGAGCCGGTGGAGCCCGAAACCGAGCTACGGGCGGTATTCTGGCCGCTCACGCCCGAGACGGGACGCACCATGGCGCGCGTCTGATCGGAAAGCTCGCGAGTCTTGGTGGCGCCCAACTCACCGGGGGCACCGATGATGCGCGTGGGCTCCGAGACGTTGACGGCACGGCCCGACAGGTAGCTGTTGAGCACCTGACGCAGCTCGTCGGCGGTCTGGAAGCGGTTTGCCGGGTCCTTCTCCATGCACTTGAGGATGATGCGCTCAAGGTCGGCGTCGACACCGGAGTTGATCTGGCTCGGCGGAATAGGCAGCTCGTTGACCTGTTTGAGTGCGACCGAGATGGCGTCGTCACCGTCAAAGGGAACGCGGCCGGTGGCGCACTCGTACATCACGACGCCCAGGGAGTAGATATCAGAGGTGGGACCGAGGTCCTGGCCGCGCGTTTGCTCGGGGCTTACGTAGTGGGCGGTGCCCAGTACATTGTTGTCCTGCGTGAGGTGGCTGTTCTTGGCGCGTGCGATGCCAAAATCCATTACCTTGATGTTGCCGTCGGGCAGCACCATGATGTTTTGCGGCTTGATGTCGCGGTGGATAATCTCGTGCTTGTGTGCGACCGAAAGCGCGGAGCTGATCTGCGAGCCGATCTGTGCGACCTTCTTGGGATCGAGGGCGCCGTGGCTCTTGATGCCGCTCTTAAGGTCGGTACCGCGCAGGTACTCCATGACGATGTAATAGGTGTCGCCGTCCTTGCCCCAGTCGTAGACGCCCACGATATAGGGGGAGGACAGGCCGGCCGCTGCCTGGGCCTCCTGCTTAAAGCGGGCGGCGAAGGTGGCGTCGCCGGCATACTGCGGCAGCATGATCTTGACGGCAACCGTGCGGTCGAGGACCTGATCCTGTGCACGGAAGACGGTCGCCATACCGCCCGTTCCCACCTTATCCTTAAGGAGGTATCTTCCCCCGAGGACCCTCTGTTCCATTCCTGCTCCTAACATAACTATTCGCTCAACGATGTGTGTGGTACCAAATGTGTGGCCGCTGGGGCCGTGTGGCGCGTTGCCGCTAGCTCATCGGCCGTGGCGTGCCCCAAGTATCCGCCTTGATCACGGGCATCACGCTCCCTGTGCGGCGAGCGCCGCGGTCAGGACGATGCCGGCAATCTTGGCCGCCTTGACGTCGTGTTTGTCGTAATCCTCCAGGGCCACCGAGATGGCAACCGTGGGTGAATCGTAAGGTGCAAAGCCAACAAACATAGAGTTGACGTTGGTGCCGCCGGTCTCGGCCGAACCGGTCTTGCCGGCAACCTTGACGCCCGGAATTTGGGCATCGGTGCCGGTGCCGGACTGGACGACGGCGAGCATGGCCTGCTTGACCTGGTCGGCCGTGGCAGAGCTGACAGCCTGGCCCAGCGAGCGGGACTGCGTGGTCTTAACCACGGTCCCGTCCGGGGCGAGTATCTGTGACACAAAGAACGGGTCCATGACCACGCCGCTGTTGGCGATAGCGGCAGCGATCACGCAATTCTGCATGACGGTGGTCTGCGGGCCAGGTGTGTGGTCTATGCCGACGGGCTGGCCGGCGCCTGCCCAAGCGGTCTCCCACTCGGTCATAAGCGAAGGGTCGGCCATGATGGAAGCCGCGGTGGTCAGATCCTGACCGAGCTTTTGACCGTAGCCAAAGGCGTTGGCAAACTGGACGAGCGAGTTGGCGCCGACCTCGTTGGCCACCTGGCCAAAGACGACGTTAGACGACACGGCGAAGGCCTGCTGCAGGCTGATGGTTCCGTAGCTTTCGTTGGCGTAGTTGGTGACCGGCGCGTTGCCGATGTCCATGGAGCCGGGCGCCTGGTACGTGCTGGTAAGGCTGGCGGTGCCGGTTTCGAGCGCCGCGGAGAGCGTGACGACCTTAAAGGTCGAGCCCGGGGTGTAGAGCGCGTCCATGGCGCGGTCGTACATGGAGCCGTCCTCGCCACCGCCCGACTGCATCAGGGCATCGATGTTGGTGTTGTCATAGGTGGGCGAGCTCGCGCACGCAAGGACCGCACCGGTACGCGGATCCATGACCACCACAGCGCCCTTAAAGCCCTTGAGCGCCTGCTCGGCAGCCGTCTGGATGCGCGAGTCGATGGTGAGCTTGGCGGTATTGCCCGGCTGGGTCTGCCCCGCGAGCGACGCGATGGCGTTGTTCCAGCTGGAGTAATCCTTGGAGCCGGTGAGCGTATCGTTCATGACGCTCTCGATGCCGGCGGTGCCGTATTGCTGGCTCACGTAGCCCACCACGTGCGCGGCCATGTTGCCGTTGGGGTAGGAACGGGCGTAGGTGCCGTCCTCCTGCTGCAGCGACTCGGCTAGTGTCACGCCGTCGGACGTGATGATGGAGCCACGCTGGATGTACTTGGAGCGGGCGATGGTGTGGTTGTTGGTCGGCATGTCCTGATAGTCCTTCGCCTTGATGACCTGGACATAGGTGAGGTTGCCGATAAGGATGGCGAACAGCGCCGTAAAGGCAAACACGGCACGAGTCAGACGGTTGGCAAGCGCCACGCGGCCGAGCACGCCGGACTCAGGCGTGTCGAGCAGGCGACGACGCATGCGAGAGCCCGCGGAGTGGTTGCCGTGGCTGTAGGAAGGCACGTTGACAAAACGCGTACCGGTCGGGGCAGCGGCGGATGCGACCTGGTCATCGGTGATGGCGGCCATGGTGCCGGTGCCGGTGAGCTCGGCTTCGCGTCCGGTTGCCTCGTCGCCGGCGCGCAGCAGCAGCGCGACGATGATAAAGCTCGCCAGCAGCGAGGAGCCGCCCTGGCTCATAAAGGGCAGGGTGACGCCGGTCAGCGGGATCAGGCGGGTTACGCCGCCAACGATTAAGAATGCCTGGAAGCTGATGGCCGCCGTAAGGCCGGTCGCGCTAAAGGCGGCAAGGTCGGACTTGGCGCGGGCTGCCGTGGTGAGGCCACGCACGGCAAAAAGCATAAACAGGATGAGCACGGCGCCGCCGCCCAAAAGGCCCATTTCCTCGCCGATGGCCGAGAAGATGAAGTCGGACTCGACGACGGGGATGTTGTTTGCCATGCCGTTGCCGATGCCGACGCCAACCAGGCCGCCGTCAGCCAGTGAGTAAAGTGACTGTACGATCTGGTAGCCCTGGCCCTGGGCATCCTTAAACGGATCGACCCAGACCTGAAAGCGCACTTGCACGTGCGACAGGAACTTGTAGGCGCCCACGGCTCCAACGGCCAGCAGCGCAAGGCCGATGATGACGTACGAAAAGCGTCCCGTGGCAACATAGAGCATCAGCAAAAAGATGGTGTAGAACAGGACGGCCGAGCCCAGGTCGCGTTCGAAGACGACGATGAGCAGGCACACGCCCCACACGGCAAACAGCGGCAGCAGCAGGCGGAAGCGCGGAATCTTGAGGCCCAAGATCTTGCGGTTGGAGATGGAGAGCAGCTCGCGGTTCTCGGCCAGATAGCCTGCCAGGAACAAGACGATGAAGACCTTGGCGAACTCGCCGGGCTGGATGGTGAAGCCCGCGATGCGAATCCACAGCTTGGAGCCCGAGATCGTGGTGCCGATAAAGATCGGCAGCATCAGCAGGATGATGCCGATAATGCCAAAGGTGTACTTGTAGCGCATGACCACGTCGAGGTTCTTGACCAGTGCGAGCGTTCCCACCATGAGCGCCACCGAGACAAACAAGATGATGAGCTGCGAGATGGCGAGGTCGGGGGCCAGGCGCGTCACGAATGTGATGCCGATGCCCGAGAGCACAAAGACGATGGGCAGGATGGCGGGATCGGCGCCGGGCGCCAGGATGCGTACGGCGATATGCGCCGCGGCGAAGGCGGCGAACAGGCCGATCGGCACGGCGAGCGTCTCAAAGGAAATCGTGGCACCCGCGGTGAGCACGTACATCGCATAGAGCAGGATGACGGGGAACGCCGAGGCGATGAGCAAGAGCAGTTCGGTGTTGCGGCGACTCATAAGCGGCACTCCCTTTCTAATTCTTATCGGAGGCTTCGGCCTCGGCTGACTGTTCGGCGGTTTTCTCGGAATCTGACTCGGAGGTGGATTCCTGATTGGTGTTGTCGCGAATCGTTTGCGCGTCAATCACCTGACGGGTCTGCTCTTCGTCAATCTGATGGCGGTACTTGGAAATGGTGTCCTGCGCATCGTCGACACTCGTTTGCGGAATGCCTGCCTTCAGGCGGTTTTGCGTGTCTTCGGGCAGGTCGGACAGCTTGATGCTGGTTTCGCTTTCGAGCCAGTGGAGCTCGACCCCGAGCGTCTTGCCGGGCAGGCCGCGCCAGACGGCGACATTGCCGTGGTAGGTTCCCAAGTAATAGGAGCTGGTGACGCCCGTGTATGCCCAGATGCCTGCTATCAGCACAAAGACAAGGGCCAAGACGGTGGCGATGGTGACATTGCGGCGTCGGACGCGTTTTGCCTCGCGCATGACGCCGTCGTCGACCAGGTCGACGACCACCACGGTCACATTGTCGTGGCCGCCGGCGGCGAGCGCCGCGTCCACCAAGTTGTCGACACAGATCTGTGCGCTCGAGGACTGCGTAGCGATGTTCTCGATATCGCTATCGGGAATCATGCTCGAAAGACCGTCGGAGCACAGAATCAGGCGGTCGCCTTCCTCGATGTGCAGGGTAAAGTGGTCGGCATACATAGCGGGATCCGAGCCCAGCGCGCGGGTGATGACCGAGCGGTTGGGGTGGACGCGGGCCTCGTCGGCCGTAATCTCGCCGGCATCCACGAGCTCCTCCACGTAGGAATGGTCGCGGGTCACGCGGATGAGCGTACCCTCGTGGAGCAGGTAGGCGCGCGAGTCGCCCACGTGGGCGATGGCGAGCGTGTCGTTTTCGATGTAGGCGCAGGTGGCCGTGCATCCCATGCCGGGTTTGCCCAGGCCGTTGAGGGCGGCCTCGATCACGGCGGCGTTGGCGGCCTCGACGGCTGCGGCCAGGCGCGCGGCGTCGGCGGACTGCGGCGCCGTCTTGGCGATGGTTTCGACGGCGATGGAGGATGCCACCTCGCCGGCGGCGTGTCCTCCCATGCCGTCGCACACGCAAAAGAGCGGCGACTGCACCAGATAGGAGTCCTCATTGTGCGGGCGCACACATCCGACGTCGGAGCGGGCGCCCCACATAAGCTGTGTGGTGGTGCCGGCGTCGTAGGTCGAGTCGGTCTCGATGCGCTCGTCGGTCAGCGGCTCAAAGCTCATGGTCGAGCCGGGATCTTTGAGCTTTGCCTCCACGGCGGCGACATCGATCTCGGCGGTGTCGCCGGGGGAGACGGTGTCGGCATCGTTGCCCGACTCGGCGTCGGAGACGTCCGGAAGGTTGAGATCTTCGGTTGCGCGGTCGGCGGGATCGCCGTCCTGCTGCGGCTCGACAGCCGTCGGCTCGGGCGTCGCAAAGTGCGACGGCGCGGGCGTGCTCTGGGGTTGAGCGGAGGGCTCGGGAGCTGCGGCGGGCGCGGCAACGGGCTGCTCGACTTCGGCAGGCGTTGCAGATGCGGGTGCCGCCTCGCTTGCCGGGGCGACGGGGAATACCGGCGCGGCAGGCTCGGGGGCTGCAAACACGGCAGCGCTCTCGTTAATCGCCTCGGCGACGGGCTCGGCAAAGTGAGCCGGCGCGGGCGGTGCCTCCGGTTCCGCGGGCTGCTCGGCAGCGTGCGCGCCGATAGGGGCGTCGAGCTGCTCGGTGCCGGCGTCCTCGTCATCGACGAGTGCCGGATATTCTTGAGTTACATGCGAAAGAGGCAGGGAGAACACGGTGTCCTCGGGCTCCACGGTCGCAGGGCGCGCCGGAGCGGCATGAGCCGGCGCAGCTGCGGGGGCAGTTGGCGTCTCGGGCATGGTTGCGGACTTGTTCTCCTCGTCGATCATCGACGGTTCACCTTCATGACCACGTCGCCAATCTGGACCTCGTCACCCTCGCGCAGCGTTGCGGGCTCCACCAGCTGACGGCCGTTAACGAGCGTGCCGTTCAGCGAGTTGAGGTCTTCGATGATGAGTGCCGGGCCCTGCAGCGAAAAGCGTGCGTGCGAGGCCGAAACAAACGGTTCGTTGATGCAGATGTCCGAGGACGGCGAGCGGCCCACGATGACGGGGCCGAGCATGTCTACATGGATGCCACGGATGCCGCGCGGACCCTTGTCCACATCGATCGTCCAGATAGCGGAGTCGCGGCGCTGGCCGCGTACGAGTCCCACGCCGGTTTTCATGACGGCGAACAGGAAGATGTAGAGCAGGGCGACCAGGACGATGCGGCCTGCAAAAAGGACGATATCGATGTTCATAAGCGACTATCCCCTAAATTCAAAGGTGCTCAGGCCAAACGTCAGCAGATCGCCGTTGCGCAGCGGGCAGCGCGTGATGCGGCGGTTGTTGACGAGCGTGCCGTTGGTGGAATTGAGATCCTCGATCGACCAGTCCGAACCGGTAAAGGTGAGCTGGGCGTGACGGCGCGACACGTTGGGGTCGCGCAGGGCGATGTCCGAAACCGAACGCTCGCGACCGATGGTCACCTGCGCGGAAGTGATGCTGTGGCTCTCGCCGCTCACGACGTCGACGAGCTGGGCGAGCGGGCGCTGCGGGGCGCGGGCGCTCGCCATGTTGGAGGCAATACCGGCTGCGGCGCCAAGGCCCACGGCGGCGCCGGTCGCGGCGGCTCCGCCCATACCGGCGAGGGCGTCACGAGAGACGGTCTGCGGCACGGGGATGGGCGCGGCGGCGGGGTCGGGGACGTTGGGCGCAAAGGGATCGGCCACGGCGAGCGGGTCAGGAGCGGCGGCACGGGGCGTCGGCTGCTGGGGCATGGCGGCGGGGTGCTGTTGCTGCGGAGCGGCGAATTGCTGCTTGCCGGCGCGGGGAGCGCTTGCGGCGCGGCTTGCGGCCGAGTTGTTCTGGCCCAGGCCATTCTGGTAGGCGCGCTCTTCCTCGTACAGACGGCCGAGCGTGGGGGCGTCGACGTTCTCGGCAAAGACCGAGAACTTACCGGCACGCAGCTGCGGGTCGATCATAAAGCGAACGAGGGGCTCGCCGACAAACACATAGCGGCGCTTTTCGGCCTGTGCCTTCACAAACTCGCGGACTTCGCGCGAAAGCTCGGGGTAGAACGGGGCGAGCATGGGATCGTCGTCGGCGGCGATCAGGATGGTATAGAGTGCCGGCGCGGTGTTGACGCCGTTGATCACCAGAGTCTGATCCTCCATGTCGCGAGCGGCCTGCTTGGCAAGCTTCTTAAAGGAGAACGGGGCACGGGTGGCACCGAAGATGCCGGCCACGTGGTCCTCGAAGATGTTCAGGAAGTTCACGAAAGATCACTCTCCGTATAGGTTCTTTGGTATCCGAGCAAATATAGGCATATCCCAACGATTATAGAGGATAGGGTTCCCGCAACCGCCGCCTTGACGACGACCGCGGCCGCAAGGCTGGCAATTTCCATATGGTGTGCAAGACAGAGCGACGCCGCGGAGCCTATTCCGCAGCCGGCGATGGCAGCGATTGCAGCCAGGTTCGAGCCCTGCTCGGCACGCTTGGCATGGACGTTGAGCAGCAGAGACGTCAGTGCAGCTGTCGCCGCGACAAGCACGACGGCAACCCAGAAGAGCATGTCTCCCAGCGCTGCGGCAACACTGCCGAGCCCCAGCACGCCTCCGGTGGAAAGCGCAACCGTAGCCAGGCGGCCAAAAAGCGCGCCCATCCCCGTGGCGGCCGCGGCGCTTGCCGGGCCGAGCCAAAAGGCCGCGATGCCGGCGGCGACCCCGGCGGCAAGGAGGACGTCGCCCGTTAGACAGCCAAGTGCCACCGCGCAGGTGAGCGCGGCGCTCGCGGCGGCCTCGGTGCGGCCCCAGGCGATCCACCAACCGGACATGCTGGCGGCAAAGAGCACCGCGACGGGCAGCATCGACAGGATGCCCTGCGCCTGCATGGTGGCGTTGGCCATAAGTACCAAAAAGCCCACGGCCGAGATAGCCGAGCCAATCTGCGGGGCCAGGCCGGCGGCCGCCCCAATCGCGATGGCCGCGGCAATAAGTCCGGGAAGCGCCGCGACGCCTGCCGTCTGCATGATCAGAAAGCTAAAGGCACCACACGTTAGCGCCGAGATGGCGCGCATCGTGTAATCGCGCGCGTGGCTCCAGCGCGTGCCGGCCCAGCCGAGCGCGGGGTCGACCTCGATGGTGTCATCCTCATAGGGCAACGATTCGATATCGTCTGCCGCGCGCTCGTCATCCGACAGCTCGCCCACCATCTGCTCCAGGCTGCGACGGCCCTCGCGCACGCTGCCCAAGCCGGCGAGCAGCTGGTCGCAAAATGCCTCGATGCTGCTGGGGCGGTCTTGCGGCATGGGGGAGAGGGCGCTCATGAGCGCAGCCTCGGCTCCTGGGGGAAAGTGCGGGATGAGCTCGCTAGGGTAGGTGGCACCGCCGATGATGCGGCCGAGCGAGTCGCCGGGCGTGGCGGCCATAAAGGGAGCGCTGCCGCACAGGCCCTCGTAGATCACGCAGGCGAGGGCAAAGACATCGGCGCGCTCGTCAACCGTGCCAGTCTCGATGTCGAGCTGCTCGGGTGGCATGTAGCCGATGGTGCCGCCGCGCGCGCCGCCAACGCCGCCGGCAGACGACAGCCGCGCCATGCCAAAGTCGGTGAGCTTTACATTGCCCGAGTGGTCGATGAGCACGTTGGCGGGCTTAATATCCAGGTGGAGCACGCCGTTGCTATGGGCGAAGGTGAGCGCCTGGCCCAGCGCGTCGGCAATTGCCGCGGCCTCGTCAAAGGTGAGCGAATGGCCGTCCACGCGATGCAAAAAGTCGGCGAGCGACATGCCGTCGACATATTCCATGACGAGGTAGGCATAGGCGGTATCGTGCGTAAAGTCGATAACCTGCACGATATTGGGATGTTGAAGCATGGCAGCGGTGTGTGCCTCGCGCAGGACATCCATGATGTCGCTGGCGGGCATGCCGGCACCGCCTGTGAGGGGGATGCGCTTAATGGCGACGCGACGGCGCAGGTGCGTGTCGCGGCAAATCTCGATGGAGCCAAAACCGCCGGTCGCGAGCGTCTCGAGCGGCTGAAACCGCTTGAGCAGCTCGCGAGAGCTGGTGCCCTCCAAGGGAACGTCCGGCGAGAACCGGGCGGTATGTTGCGAGAAAAGCGGCATGGCCAACCCTCGTGCGTTTAAAGTTCGTTTGCGAGCGGCGGGCCGGGGTCAAGCCGTTCGCGGTGGCATAGATGCTGCTAGTTTAGCACGCTCGCGCGCATGGTGAAGGTAGCGGGGCGAGGTGGCCTATCTGACTTGGCCTTAGCGCTTCCTCTTGTTCTTCTTCTGCTTGCGCTGTTTGGCCTTTGCATTCTTGGGCTCGCTTTCCTGCTTGGCCTTGGCAGCGGCCTTTTCGGCCTTCATCTTCTTGCGTTTGGTCTCGATGTGCAGCTTTTTGTTGATGCGCGCCTTGAGGAAGGAGCCAAACTGCTCGGCATCGCCACGCACAAAGGTGTCCTTAGGGATCGTCACGCCCTGGTCGGCGAACATGGCCACAAAGATGCGCTCGCCGTCGAGTACGTGGTCGAGCTTCTCAAA
>CABUZE010000021.1 GCA_902495955.1 uncultured Collinsella sp.
CCAAGGGCATGAAGGGCGCTATCGCCAAGGCCGAGGAGCTGCAGAAGGAGACTCCCAACAGTATCATCGCCGGCCAGTTTGTGAACCCCGCCAACCCCGCCATCCACAAGGCCACGACCGGCCCCGAGATCTGGGACGCCACCGACGGCGAGGTCGACATCTTCGTCGCCGGCGTTGGCACCGGTGGTACCGTGACCGGCGTGGGCGAGTTCCTCAAGGAGCAGAACCCCGAGATTAAGGTTGTCGCCGTCGAGCCCGCCACCTCCCCGGTGCTCTCCAAGGGCCAGGCCGGCCCGCACAAGATCCAGGGCATCGGTGCCGGCTTTGTGCCCGACGTCCTCGACACCCAGGTCTACGACGAGATCATCCCCGTCGAGAACGACGACGCCTTTGCGACCGGCCGCGCCGTGGGCCACAAGGAGGGCGTGCTCGTGGGCATTTCGTCCGGTGCCGCCGTGTGGGCCGCGCTGCAGCTGGCCAAGCGCCCCGAGAACGAGGGCAAGACCATCGTGGCGCTGCTTGCCGACACCGGCGAGCGCTACCTGTCCACGGCACTGTTCCAGGACTAAGGGCCCGTCACTTGTCGATAGGCCCAAGGCACGCCGGTCTCCCCTCTCTTCTGGCTGCCCGAGCCCATCTCGTTAGGGTATCCCACGAGACGTCCGAACTTGCTACAATGTCTGCGGCGCGGAACCAGCCTCCCGCGCCGCTTTTCTTTTTTGGCCACATGCCACCAAGGAGAACCTCCCCATGTACAACAAGCGCGTGCTCGTCGCCATGAGCGGCGGCGTCGATTCCAGCGTGACCGCGTACCTGCTCAAAAGCCAGGGCTACGAATGCGTCGGCGCCACCATGCGCCTCACCTGCCCCGCGCCCGCCCCCGCCACGAGCATGAGTAAGGTCGCCCGCGACATCGCCGATGCAAAGGCCGTCGCCGAGCGTCTAGGGATACCCCACCATGTGCTCGACCTGCAGCAGACGTTCGATCGCAACGTTATCGAGCGCTTTGTGAACGCCTACCAGGAGGGGCTGACGCCCAATCCGTGCATTATCTGCAACCGCCACATTAAGTTTGGCGCGCTGCTCGATGCGGCGCTGGATATGGGCTGCGACTACATCGCCACGGGACATTACGCCAAAACAAGCCAGACTGCAGACGGCACCTGGCAGCTACATCGCGGCGAGGATCCCAAAAAGGACCAAAGCTACTTTTTGTATTCGCTTACGCAGGAGCGCCTGGCACACACGATCTTTCCGCTGGCAGGCCTGGACAAGGAGCGCGACGTGCGCCGCATAGCCGCCGAGCAGGGCTTTACCAACGCCCAGAAGGCCGAAAGCGAGGATATCTGCTTTATTCCAGACGGTGACTACGCGGGCTATATCGAGCGCCGCTGCGGACATCCCGCTGCACCGGGCGACATTGTGTGGCGCGATGGCAGCGTGGTCGGGCGCCACAATGGCGCGCTGCGCTATACCATCGGCCAGCGCTAGGGCCTGGGCGTCGCGATGGCGCACCCCGTGTATGTGACGGGCGTAGACGCCGCCAACAACACCGTGCATCTGGGCGAAGCCGAGGACCTAACCGCCTCTGCCCTCACGGCCGATGAGTGGATCTGGAGCGCGCCGGACGTACGCATGGAGGCGGAGCTCGACACCGGCGGCATTCGCGTAGGCGCCAAGTACCGCTACCGTCAGAAAGACCAGGCAGCGACCCTTACGCGTGACGAAGACGGGCAAATGCTGCTAACTTTTGACGAGCCGCAACGAGCCATCGCCCCCGGCCAAGCCGTCGTCGTCTATCGCGGCGACGTCGTCCTGGGCGGTGGTACCGTGACCGGCGCCATCAAGTAGTCACATCCCCTTCATAAGTTGCGGTGAAATAGGGACTGTTTAAGCGTTTAAAACCGCCAAACAGTCCCTATTTCACCGCAACTTAGAGAGGACGGCCTCGGTCGGTACTACTGTATCAGCCGAGGCCGCTGCATCGTTAGCGCTGAACGTAGGCGCGAACGAGCTCGTAGGTGTTACGCACGCCGTCGATGTGGCTGCGCTCGTAGTTGTGGCTCGCGTACACGCCGGGGCCGATCAGACCATGGCGAATGTCGTAGCCGGCCGAGAGCGTGGCCTCGACGTCGGAGCCGTAGTGCGGGTACACATCGATAGCGTAATCGAGCTCCAGCTCGCGCGCGATGTTGGACAACGTGGTTACCAGGTCGTAGTTGTACGGACCGCCCGAATCCTTGGCGCAGATCGAAACCATGCGCTCGGTGCAGCCCAGGTCGTCGCCCACGCAGCCCATGTCCACGCTGATCATCTCGCGCGTGTCGGCCGGCACAAAGGCACCGCCGTGGCCGACCTCCTCGTACACCGTAAAGAGCAGCGAAACCTTGCGCGAAAGGGTCACTTCGTCGTCGGCGACGGCGCGGGCCAAACCCAGCAGAATCGCCGCGGACAGCTTGTCGTCCAGGAAGCGGCTCTTAATGTATCCGCTCTCCGTCACCGTGGTGCGCGGGTCCATAGCGATGATGTCACCGGTCTGAATACCCAGCTCGAGCACATCGTCCTTGCTGTCAACGTTCTCGTCGAGCAGGATTTCCATATTCTTCTCGATGGTCTTGACCGGCTCATCGGCCACATGCGCCGAAGGCTCGGTATTGAGGACCACGCCCGTGTAGACATTACCGTTACGCGTGTAGACGGTGCAGTTCTCGCCATCGGCCGTAGACCACTGATGCCCACCGAGCGTCGTGGGGCGCAGGCGGCCATTATCCTTAATGGAACGCACCATGGCGCCCAGGGTATCGACATGGCTCGCCAACACAAGCGGCTCGCCCTCGCCGCCAAGTTCAACCAGCACGTTGCCCTTATTGGAGCGCTCGGGCCCAAAGCCCATATCGCGCAACGTTTCCATTAGATAATCAGTCGCCGCACGGGTATAGCCCGTAGGCGAAGCGATAGAAGTCAGCGTCTTAAGCTGTCCAGCGATATAGGAGAGCGTCCCCTCTAAAGAAGCACTATCAGAAGTCATATGCATCCTTCCAAGTAAAACTAAGACCGAGTCCCGATTTTAACCGTTCTGCACGCGCAAGGCTCTGGGAGCCGAGCCACCTCCAGACGTCCTCGCGCCGATTTTGCGCACGCGCACGGCTTACAATCCCAATCTTGCATAAATCCTATCGGTATCTGCATAGAAATGAGGAGTCTTTTTGCTTCGTCTCAGGGTACCCCACCTTGGGCCGTGCAAAAAACGGAGTATTCAGCACCGTGGGCCCCAACGACCCCATCGCGAACGACAAAACGACGCAGTTGCAGCAGTGTTGCAGGTCGTCGCAAAGCAGAAACTCAGTAACAACCCCCTCCACTCATCGATAGCCCGCCCACAATGGCTGTCGATGGGCGCCTGCGGGCCACTACGGGCCATTCAAAACGTTATGCATTTTTAAGAGCTTGCTGAATACTCCCAAAAATGCACGCTGGGAAGTGCACCACCTATCCGCAGCTGGCAGTATGCCTTGGTTTTGCCCGTCTCGGGGCATCGACGCAGCACAAAAAGCCCCGCCGTGCGTAGCGCGGCGGGGCCAGCGGCAAGTCAAAAGACCATACGCCTACAGGCGAAAGAACACCAAACGAGGCTAGGCAGCCGGGCAGATCTTCTTGAAGAGCTCGATGACGTCGTCGAGCGTCGCCTCGCGCGGGTTACCCGGGAAGCAGGCGTCGGCCATGGCGTCCTTGGCCAGGACCTCGATCTCGTCAGCCTTCATGGCCTCGCAGACGTGCGGGATGTTCACGTCGGCGGAAAGCTGCTTGACGGCGGCGATAGCGGCGTCGGCGGCCTCGTCGGTGCTCATGCCCGTGGTGTCAACGCCCATGGCAACGGCAACCTTGGCCAGGCGCTCGGTGCAAACCGGCTTGTTGAACTCCATGGCAATCGGCAGCAGCATGGCGCAGGCGACACCGTGCGGGGTGTCGTAGTGAGCGGACAGAGTGTGAGCCATGGCGTGGTCGATACCCAGGCCAACATTGGAGAAGCCCATGCCGGCGACATACTGGCCAAGAGCCATGCCCTCGCGGCCGGAGCCGGGCTGACCGGACTTGGCCTCGGCGACAGAGTCGCGCAGGTTCTCGCTGATCAGCTTAATAGCCTCAAAGTGGAACATGTCGGAGAGCTCCCAAGCGCCCTTGGTGGTGTAGCCCTCGATGGCGTGGGTCAGAGCGTCCATGCCAGTGGAAGCGGTCAGGCCGGCGGGCATGGAAGCCATCATGTCGGGGTCGACGACGGCGACCGCGGGGGCGTCGGTGGTGGCGATGCACACGAACTTGCGGACCTTCTCGGGGGCGGTGATGACGTAGTTGATGGTCACCTCGGCAGCGGTACCGGCGGTCGTCGGCACGGCGATGTTGAACACGGCGTGGTTCTTAGTCGGAGCAACGCCCTCGAGGCTGCGGACATCGGCAAACTCGGGGTTGTTGATGATGATGCCGATGGCCTTAGCGGTGTCCATGGAGGAGCCGCCACCGATGGTCACGATAGCGTCAGCTTCGGCGGCCTTGAAGGCCTCGACGCCGTCCTTGACGTTCTGGATCGTGGGGTTGGGCTTAATCTCGGAGTAGAGGCTCCAAGCGATGCCGGCGGCGTCGAGCTCGTCGGTCACCTTAGCGGTAACGCCAAACTTGACCAGATCGGGGTCGGAGCAGACGAAGATCTTCTTGTAGCCGCGACGCTGGAGCTCGCCGGGGATCTACTTGATGGCGCCGGAACCATGATAAGAGATGGTATTGAGAACGAAACGATTAGCCATTGATAGCCTCCCATCGTGTGCGGGGCATCCATTACGCCCCGCGCTATAAGTTCCATCCTAACGCTTTTGAAACAAAAAACGCGTGAGAACGTCAAAAGTGTTAAAGCGTTTCAACAGATGATGAAAAAAATTGCGGCAAAGGAACAGCCCCTTTGCCGCAATCGGTTACTTTCGGCAGCCCTCTTTCCAAGCCTCGGCCGCAACCTTCCAGCGTAAGCGCAAGTCGCGCTCGCGGTCGATGAACATGATGGCAAACGCGACAAACAGCAGCAAGCTCGCCACGACGATGGCGTGCAGGCCCATGCGCTCAATACACCAGTTGCCCAACACGGCGCCAAACACAAAGGTAAAGATCACGCCAAAGTACAGCAGGCCGTTTTCCAAAAAGCCGCGCCTGTGGGTGATGATGTAATCGTCCACGTTTTGCAGCGCGTTGCGCAAGTTGCCGATGCACATGGTCGTAGCGATGCCGTGACCGTGAATCTTGCGGAAGCTCTCGACCTGCATGCCGCAGGCAAACGAAGTGAGGCAGTTGGCGAGCAGGTTGTAACCGCCGCCGGGAATAAAACTCACGCCAAGCAAGATGACGGCTTCAAAGAACACCGTCACCTGACGCCAGTGGATCACGCTGCCAAATCGCTCGTGTACCAGGTCGGCAAGCATAATGCCCACGGCAAACGACACCACAGGGAAGAAGTAGCGCCCCGCAAGTGCCCAATTGCCCTCCGAGATGCTCACGCCCACGAGCAGGATGTTGCCTGTCTGCGCGTTGGCGAAAACATGGTCGCGCCCAATGTACGAATACACGTCCATAAAGCCACCGGCGAGCGCCAAGATGATGCCCAGCTCAATAGACTCCGATATCTGTTTGGCACGCTGCATCGTCGTGCATCCTCCTTGTTGACGACTCTCTCGTGCGTTGGCGGAAACATAGCCGCCGTTCATACTGTAACCCATTGACAACATGGCGTGCGCGCGAGACGGCTTCCCCAACACGCAGATACACAGTCTGGAAACAAACGACGGATACAGCACCCGCATCGACGCGCCGATCCGCCAGCCCATGTACTCCACCAGTCTTTTTAGCCCCGTCCCAAAAAGACTGGTTACAATTACGTGCAGCATACAAACACCGGGAGGGATCGTGGCAAAAAAGCCTCAGTACGCTCAGAACAACCAGCGCAGTCAGCAGGGCAAACAGGGCCAGCAGCAAAAGCGCGGCGGCAAGGCCCAGGGCGGCCACGCCACTCATACCCCGGCAGCGCCTGCCCGTCCCTGGCGCCCGGGCCGCGATAAGTTCCTCCCCGTCAGCCGCGCCGACATGGATGCGCGCGGCTGGGACCAGTGCGACTTTGTCTACATCTGCGGCGACGCCTACGTGGACCACCCCAGCTTTGGCATGGCCATCATCAGCCGCGTCCTCGACGCACACGGTTACAAGGTGGGCATCATCTGCCAGCCCGACTGGACTGATCCCGCCAGCATCACGGTGCTCGGCGAGCCGCGCCTGGGCTTTCTGGTCAGCGCGGGCAACATGGACTCCATGGTCAACCACTATTCGGTGACCAAGCACCGCCGCCACACCGACGCCTATACCCCCGGTGGCGAAGAGGGGCGCCGTCCCAACCGAGCCGTCACGGTCTACGGCAACCTTATCCGCCAGACGTTCAAGGATGCCCCCATCATCATCGGCGGCATCGAGGCGAGCCTACGCCGTCTGGCCCACTACGACTACTGGCAGGACAAGCTCAAGCGCTCGGTACTGCTCGACTCGGGCGCCGACATCCTCATCTACGGCATGGGCGAGCACGCGATCGTCGAGATCGCCGACGCGCTCGACGCGGGGCTGCCCGTGGACCAGATCACCTATATCAACGGCACCGTTTACCGCACGGGTTCGCTCGACGAGGTCTACGACTACGACCTGCTGCCCAGCTGGGACGACCTTACCGCCGACAAGCTCAACTACGCACGCAGCTTCAATGTGCAGCAGCAGAATATGGACCCCATCACCGGACACCGCCTGGTAGAGCCCTACCCCAACAGCGTCTATGTGGTGCAAAACCCGCCATCGGCGACGCTCACCACCGATGAGATGGACGAGGTGGCCGAGCTCCCCTACGCACGCGATTGGCATCCCGATTACGACGCAGCGGGCGGCGTGCCGGCCTTTGCCGAAATCAAGTTTTCCATTAGCTCCAACCGTGGCTGTTTTGGTGAGTGCTCATTTTGCGCCCTCACCTTCCACCAGGGCCGCGTGTTGCAGATGCGCAGCCACGACTCGATCATGCGCGAGGCCGAGCTGCTCACGCACGACCCCGAGTTTAAGGGCTATATCAACGACGTGGGCGGACCGACGGCAAACTTTAGCCGCCCGGCCTGCGACAAGCAGCTCAAGCACGGCGTGTGCAAGAACAAGCGCTGCCTGTGGCCGAGTGTGTGCAAGAACATGGTGGTCGACGAGAGCGGCTACACACAGCTGCTGCGCGACCTGCGCCAGCTGCCGGGCGTCAAAAAGGTCTTCGTGCGCAGCGGCATCCGCTTTGACTACACCATGGCCGATGCCTCGGACGAGTTTTTGCGCGAGCTGCTGGAGCACCACGTTTCGGGCCAGCTACGCGTAGCACCCGAGCACGTGAGCGATGCGGTGCTGTCCGTGATGGGCAAGCCGAGCCGCGCCGTCTACGACGCGTTCTGCCGTAAATTTGAGCGCTTGAACCGCGAATACGGACTCAAGCAGTACGTGGTGCCGTATCTGATATCGAGCCACCCGGGCTCAACCATGAAGGAAGCCGTGGACCTTGCCGAAGCCGTGCGCGACATGGGCTACATGCCCGAGCAGGTGCAGGACTTCTACCCCACGCCGTCCACCATGTCGACGTGCATGTACTACACCGGCGTGGACCCGCGCACCATGCAGCCGATCTACGTGGCACGCGACCCGCACGAGAAGGCCATGCAGCGCGCGCTCATCCAATATCGCAAGCCCGAGAACTACAAGCTCGTGCGCGAGGCACTGGAAAAGGCTGGGCGTCGTGACCTGATTGGCTACACCAAGCATTGCCTGATTCGCCCCGTGCCGCCACGCCCGGGCGAGACATCGGCCGGCGGCGGACACGGCACCGGCAAGAAGGGCGGTAAACCGCACGGTGGCGCTAGCGGTGCCGGCAAGGGACCTAAGGGCAGCAGGGGGCACGGCGGCATGTCGCGCGCGCAAAACACTGCCGGTCGCAATCGCGCGGCCCAGGGGCGTCAGGGCGCCAACGGAGGCGGGCGTCGCAACTAGGGCAGCAATGCGCTCGCTGCGTCCGTCCCACACGCGTGGTGCAGCGAGCGCATTGCCTCTACCAGCACAAAGCCGGCGATGGCAACCGTGACCGCCACGTCGAACGGCGTGTTCACAAACCAGAGCAACGTCATGAGATACGACCCGGCATTAAAGGCAAAGTGCAGCAGGATCGTGTAGCGGAGCTTTCCGGTCGTCACGAGCACCCAACCAAAGATGAGGCCGGCGGCACCCGCGTAGCAACCCTGCACCCAATTCATGTGCATAAAACCGAAGATTGCCGCCTGCAGCACGATAGCCGCAGCGATGCCCCAGGTACTCGGGGCCGCCCAGGGCACCATGGCGCCGTCCTGCGCGCTCGCACGACGCCGGCGCTTCCAAAGTGGGCGGCACTGCGGATTAAACGCTCGGAGCGAAAACTCAAAAATAATGCCACGCACCAGCAGCTCTTCACAAAATGGGGCGCCGAGGACCGTAGTCAGGACGGCGAGATAGCTGGTGTCGCCCATGCCTGTTTCCTCGACAAGCTCGCTGTAGTCGGCCGCGGCCTCGGGCAACAGCGACAGCGCGGCGTCGGTCACGTAGCCTACGACCACCTGCAGGGCAAGGCCAATCACGATAACGCAGGCGATGCGTTTCCACGCCCCACGCGCTCCCCCGCCGAGCGGGTGCTCGCTTTGCCGGCGTGCCATAAACGAACGCGGCCACAGATAACGCCACCACAGCAGCGCCATCAAAAACGCCGCCATCTGCGCGGCAGCCTGAAGCTATTGAATGTCGAGGTCATCGATCGAAAAACCCATGAACACCGACGCGACGCCAAGGGCGGAGAACAAAACGACGCTCAGGGCAATATCGGCAGCGACGACGCCAAAACAGGCAAGCGCCCAAATCATCGCATTGAGCATGCCAACCTCCTCCCGACGACTAGTCATTGGGGACGTTCTTTAACGACTAGTTGCTGGGGACAGTCTTTGCCAAAGGCCCCGTTGGGCGAGATGTCAAACGGAAAGGTGCCGCAGCGATTGAACGCAGCGATAAACATGCGGATGGCGTTGGACGGCGTGGTGCCCACGAGCTGAGTTGCCGCCGCGAAGGCTGCCTTCTCCTCGGGCAAGACCTTCGCGACTACGGGGGTCATGTGTTCTGCCATGGCGCTTCCTTTTTGAAACGACGGTAGTGCGGATAGATGCGGGCCACGCGGCTGGGCGACGGGCTGTGAAGGCAACCCGATTGGCCCGCATCCGGAGTTTGTTTCTGCGACGTTGGTATTACTTGGTATTTCTAAGTATTACCCCGCAGATAGAATACCACACCCGACCCCATGGTGACGGAGGAAAACGAATCATTTTGTTGCTGAGTTAGTTTTTAGAGCGTGATGATGTCCGAGATATCGAGGGCCTGAGCGTCGGCGGCGTCGTGCGTGGCAAGCAAGAGCGTGCGGCCGTCGAGCAGGTCGAGCACGACCTTGGTCGTCGCATCGCGCGCGGCGGCATCCAGGCCGGTAAAGGGCTCGTCAAGAATCACCGCGCCGCCCGGGCACAGCAGGGCTCGAGCAATCTCGACGCGACGGCGCTGCCCGCCCGAAAGCTCGGCCACGCGAGCATGCACATCGATTCCCGGCACCAGCAGGCGCAGCAATGCCGCGGCGCTCGAAGCATCCACACGCGCATCGGCGCACACCAGCACGTTATCCAGCG
>CABUZE010000022.1 GCA_902495955.1 uncultured Collinsella sp.
ACGGCCCGCGTGTCGGTCTGTATTGCGTGCTCGGCCTGTTTGCCAAGACGCTTGTGGTCGACAAAGCCATTGAGAGCATTCACCTGCGCAAAGTCTGCACGGTCATTTGTTCCGAGCCCCTTAAGGTCGAGGAGTTTATCGTCAAGCATCTCAACCGCACGGCGACCATCAGCCGCGGCTACGGTGCCTTCTCGGGCAAGTGTGTGACGGTGATCATGAGCGTGCTGAGCCGTCGCGAGGCCGTGCAGCTGCGCCGCTATGCGCGCGAAGTCGATCCGGGCGCCTTTATCACGATTGTCGACAGCTCCGAGATCGTCGGCAAGGGCTTCCGCGGAACGAACTAGCACAGACGTATTCAACGAACCGCCTGCTGGCGCCGTGTACCATGCAAATCGGTCATCTTTGAGTATTTGAACTCACATTGGGTGATAATGATGCCAAAGACATCGTTTGCGATCCAGGTGATTCGCTCTAGATACGAAGGGATGATTCTATGTTCTGCTCGCAGTGTGGCGCCCCCATGGGCGATAACGACAAGTTCTGCGGCGTGTGTGGTGCTCCTAATGCCGGTGCCGCTGGCCCCGCTCCCCAGGGACAGCCTCAGCCCCAGCAGATTGTTCCGCAACCGCCCGTGGCGAATGCGCCAAAGGGCTGTGTGGTTCAGGCGTTCCAGGATATGACCAAGACCCCGGGCGTGCTTCAGCGTGTATGCCAAATCGCGTTTTTGCCGGCGCTGATTTGCGTTGTGTCGGTGCTCGTGTTGTTTATTCCCGTTATTGGCGGCATTGCGGCTGCCATCGGCTTTTTGGCAGCTTGCATTGCGAGCGTGTGCGGTTCCGGCTTTGGCATCGAGTGGGGTCGCGATCTGTCGCTTAAGATCGATGACGGCATGGATCGTCCGCTGATGCGTTCCACGTCGTTTGGTCTCGGAGTCATTTCGAGCGTTATTTCGGTCGTGCTCGAGGTTATCGCTGCCATTCCCGTTATCGGTGTAGTGCTTTCGCTGGTGGAGGGCGTGGCGCTTGGTGCCGCAGGATCGTACTCCTACTATGGCTCCTATGCGCTCGAGGCTGCGCTGTTCGGTTCGCTCGGCCTGCTTGTCCTGGCTATGATTGCCACGGCAGTCTTGGGGGTCTTCTTTAAGATGTTCGCCGACATTGCCGTGATGCACTTTGCGGTGACCGGGCGCGTTGAGAGCGCGTTTTCGCTCGACAAGGTCTGGGCGGCGTTTAAGCACAACAAGACCAAGCTGTTCTGCGCTTCGTTCCTTCCCGAGTTTTTGACGGGCCTGGTTTCCAACGCCATTACGTGGATCTTGACAGCTGTCTTTGGTGCCATCGCCGGAATTGGCGCGTACGGCTATTACTATCGCCCCACGGGTATCGAGGCGATTGTTACCGCCGGTGGTGTCACGCTCGTATTGTTCCTGGTGCTGATTGCATTCGTCACGGTGTTCCTTACGGTCTTTGGCAAGATGCTCAAGCACCGTGCCGTTGGCTATTGGGCTGCACGTTATGCAAGCGAATGGGCCGATGAGGACAAGGACGACGTTTTGACTTTTGTGCTCCCGGGTGAGAAGAAGCCTGCTCCTGCGGGATTCAATCCCACGGCAGCCACTGGTGCTGCGCCTGCCCCGGCACCCGCGCCTGCACCTGCCCCGGCACCCGCGCCTGCCCCTGCCCCGGCACCTGCTCCTGTCCCCGCACCGGCGTCCGAGGCGACGCCTGCGGAGCCCGATTGGGATGCCGTTGCCACGCCGGCGGATGAGCCGGGCGATAATCCTGCTGCCGAAAACAATCAAACCGAATAGCCGGTCGAGGCTCCCTGGGCAACTGAGCCCGGGGTGCCTTTTTCTACTGCGAAAGCAAGAAAATGCCTGGGAAAACGGTTGCAGCAAAATTTCTCGGAAATTGGTCAATGTTGCGCAACAACGTCGCGGCTATTGTTGAGAACGTAGACGTGTAAGGTTTGAAGGCGTGCGACGCCTTAGGAAAAGGAGAGGCTAATGTTCTGTCCCACTTGTGGTTCTCCCATTTCGGATGATGCCAAATTCTGCCCTGTTTGCGGATCCGCCGTTGGTGCCGCTTCTGCCGCTCCGGCCCCGCAGCCCCAGCCCGCTCCGGCCCAGGCTATTCAGCCCGTGCCCCAGCCTCAGCAGCAGTACACCGGTCAATACGCCCAACAGTCCGCATCCGCTCCGATGGGCTATGGCCCCATTAAGGCTGACCGCAGCCTGATCGGCTGGCTGCTGCTCTCTCTTGTGACCTGCGGTATCTATTCGTTCTACTTCCTGTATTGCTTGGCACGCGACGTCAACACGTTGTGTCAGGATGACGGCGATTACACGCCGGGTCTGGCGGAATTCATCCTTCTATCGTTTGTGACCTGCGGCTTCTACGCGTACTACTGGTATTACAAGATTGGCAACCGCCTGCAGGCCAACGCTCCTCGCTACGGCCTGGTGTTCCAGGAAAACGGCACCACCGTTCTTCTGTGGCAGATCTTCGGCGCGCTCCTGTGCGGCCTTGGTCCCATCTTCGCTATGAACATCATCATCAATAATACCAATGCCATGGCAACGGCTTACAACACTCGCCTTGGCGCTCGTGCCTAACAATAAGGGCGGCGTGAACAGCTCCCAGGGACATAGGGGCACGGCAGAGCTCCTTCGCCGCGCCCTTTTTTGCACCGGCGCGCTCTTTGTCGCCTGGCTCGCGCTCTACCTGCTCGATATCGGCTGCATTTTTCGAATGATGACGGGCGCTCCTTGTCCGGGATGCGGCATGACGAGGGCGTGGCTGGCGGCGCTGCGTCTCGATTTTGCGGCGGCCTTTGCCTACCATCCGCTGTTTTGGGTGGTGCCGATTGCGTTTGTGCTCGCGTTCGTGCGCGAGGAGGTGGCATCGAGCAAGCTAAAGCGTGGTGTCGACATTGCAGTCACCGTGTTGTGCATGCTGGTCATCGCCGTATGGATCGTGCGCCTCATCAATCCGGTAGATGCCGGCCTACTCTTTGGCGGCCATGCGCCCGCCGGAGTCCCCGACGACATCATCCACCTCGAACCCCCACGCTGGCTCACCATCCTTCGCTCTTTCCTGTCGTGACGGAGGACGCGCTAGAAAAGCGGTCGACACATAAGCGGGGGCGAACGTTGAGATAACGTTCGCCCCCGCTTTGCTCTAGCCAGGTTGTTATGGGTGGGCGTGATGGCTACTCGTCGCGCTTCTCCTCGTGGCGAGCGGCAGCCCGCGCATCGTGGATGCCCTTGATTGCAGCATGGCGAGCGGTGCGAGCATCGTGCATGGCGTCGCGCGCCTCAGCGGCTGTTGCCTTGGCAGAGCGCAGCTTGGCGGCCAAGTCGGGGTTGGTCTCGGCAACCGCGGCGATCGTGGGGCCGTCGAGCTCCTCTTGCGTGGGCTCGGCCAAAAAGTCGATAGCATACTGGGCGGCCACCATGGAGCCCTTTGCCAGCACGGTCTCGTCGATCTTGTAGAAGCAGGAATGTTGGGCGTACGTGGCACCAATCTTGGGGTTGCGCGTACCTACAAAGGCGAGCACGCCCGGCACGCGGCGCAGGTACTCCGAAAAATCCTCGCCCGAAAGCGTGCCACGGTAATGGCCTTGACCGGTGGGGCCCAGGCACTTGATTACAGCCTGACGGCAGCGCTCGCTCGAGGCGACCTCGTTTTCGACCTTGTAGTTGGCGATGGTGTAGTCGGTGAGCTCAGCCTCGGCGCCCAGAGCTGCCGCGGTATGCTCCACGATGCGGCGCATGAGCTCCGGCATTTCCTCGTGGGTCGAATCGCCGTAGGTGCGCACTGTGCCGGCGAGGTAGGCCGTGCCGGCGATAACGTTGCGCGCGGTGCCGCCGTGCAGCTCGCCGACGGTGATGACAGCCGGCTCGTAGGGGCTAATCTCGCGCGAGACGATGGTCTGCAGGGCGTTGACGATCTCTGCCGCAACCATAACGGCGTCGTGGCCGCGCTGGGGCATGGCGCCATGGCACGAGGTGCCGCGGACGTCGATGCGGAACCAGTCGGTATTTGCCATGCGTGGGCCGGGCTCGCAGCTTACGGTACCGGCGTCGACCTCGCTCCAGATGTGCGCGGCGTAGGCGCCATCGACGCCGTCGAGCACACCCGTGCCAATCATGAGTTTGGCGCCCTGGCCGTTTTCCTCGCTGGGCTGGAATACGATGCGAATCTCGCCGTGGATGTCATCGGTCATGTGGCGCAGAATCTGCAACGTGCCGAGCATCATGGCGATATGGCAGTCGTGACCGCAGGCGTGCATGCAGCCCTCATTGACGCTGGCGAACTCCTCGCCGGTCTGCTCAGTGACGGGCAGGGCGTCGATATCGGCGCGCAGCAGGATGCGGCGGCGCGGCGTGCCGTCCTCGCGGTAGGCATCCGGCGCGGTGCCGCGAAGCGTCGCCACCAGGCCCGTCTTGAGCGGACGCTCGTAGGGGATATTCATGGCGTCGAGCTGGTTGGCGATGTCGGAAGTCGTGCGCTCCTCGGCAAGGCTCAGCTCCGGGTGCTTATGGAAGTGCCGGCGCTGCTTGATGATGTAGGGTTCAAACTCGGCGGCGATATCCTGGATGGCCGCGGTGACGTCGTCTGCCGCGCGAACCTCGGTTGCCGCCATAATCTGCTGTGCCTTGGTCTTCGTCATGGTCGATTTGCTCCTTGTTGGCTCGATCGCAAAATCGTACAGGCTCTCTCCAGTATGCCACCTGCCGCTAGGGCTGGTAAAGCTGCCGTTTGCCGCTTGGCATTTTGTAACCGAGGCGGGGGAGTACACTCGGGGGTGTTGAATTTCCTGCCAGAGATGGGGATGCCCATGCAACATATCGATCGGATTATTCGCTCCAAGAACGTCTTTACCGCGCAAGACGGCATCGATTCCGCCCGCGAGCTGGCGATTGCCATCGCGGGCGACCGCATCGTCGCAGTCGGTGCGCCCGATGACGTAATTGCCGCCGCACCTGCCGCCACGCCGGTGGTCGATTACGGCGAGCAGTTTGTCTGCCCCGGTTTCCATGATGCGCATCTGCACTTCTTCCATACCTCGGTCGGCTCCTCGCCGTACATGCTCATGGATATGGGCACGTCCGAGGCGGCACTGGTACAACATGCGCTCGAGTTTTCCCAGGACCTGCCCGATGACGCCTGGGTTGTGACGCAGGGCTGGCGCGACTACCGTTGGGACCCGCCCGAGCATCCTACCAAGGCGTCGCTCGATGCGGCATTCCCCGATCGTCCCTGCGTTATGTATTCGGGCGACGGGCACACGCTTTGGCTCAACAGCCGCGCACTCGAGGCGCTCGGCGTCACGCGCGACAGCGAGCCGCCAGCGGGCGGCAGCTACGACAAGGACGCAAGCGGCGAGCTTACGGGCATTGCTCACGAAGCGGCTGCCATGCAGTTGTTGCCGCGCTGCCTTGAGTGGCTGGGCGAAGATCGCATCGCAAGCGCTTACGCCGATCAAATGAGGCGCATGGCCGAGCAGGGCATCACCTCGATCTGCGATATGTCGCTCATGCCCATGCCAGGCTGCGATTTTATCCGCGACGACGTCTACGACAAACTGCAGACAGCCGGCAAGCTGGGCATTCGTGCCCATCTGTTCCCCACGCTGTTGGATGACCAGTCGCGTCTAGAAGAGCTCCAGGTACGTTATGCGAACAACGCGCTGCTTTCGGCGCCGGGTTTTAAGCAGTTCTTCGATGGCGTGTCGAGTGAACACACGGCATATCTCACCGAGCCCTATACCAATCCGCGCTTCCCGGGCGACCAGGGCCGTCTGACAGTCCCGGCTGAGCGCATGCGAAAATTGGTTCTGGCGGCTGCGGAGCGCGGTCACACCGTGCGCATCCACGTTATTGGTGACGGTGCGATTCATGCCGCGCTGGATATCTTCGAGGAAGCAGCCGACCTGTACGGCCTGCCCCAGCACGGCCATAACACGCTCGAGCACCTGGAGAACCTTCTGCCCGAGGACATCGACCGCCTGCGCAAGCTCAACGTGGTTGCTTCGAGCCAGCCCTGCCACATTACACTCGACCCGGGTGGACCGGAGCGCGATCTGGGCCTGGAGCGCAGCCGCATCATGTGGCCGTTCGCAACCTATAAGCAGCGCGGCATTCGCCAAGCCTTCGGTACCGACAGCCCTATCACGCCCGTTACCAGCATGAACGTGCTCTACACGGCTATCACGCGCCAGGACCCCAAAAGCCACTGGCCCGAGGGCGGCTGGTTGCCGAGCGAGCGCATCGATGCAGCAACGGCTCTGCGCAACTACACCTTGGGCAGCGCCTATGCAGCGGGCGACGAGCAAAACCTCGGTAGCTTGGAGCCTGGCAAGTACGCCGACCTGGTAGTCCTGGACCAAAACCCGCTCACCATCGACTCCCAAGAGCTCCAAGCCACCAAGGTTCAGGCCACCTATCTGGCAGGCAACCTGATCTACGAGCGCTAAGTATTCATGTCTTACCGTTTAACGCGGCTCGGGCAGCTTATTTTGGGATGGCGCTCGAGCCGCGTTTGCGTTTCGGTGAGGATCCGCCATGTGCGTCCCTGCTCTGTTGGATTTGGGCGCGGGGTTGAGGTGCTGCTCCGTGCGTTCAATTTGGACATCAGCAGTGAAACCTCATGGTGTTTTGCATACTTCCAGTTGCAGATTGCATAAAAAAGCTGAGATGTTCTTTCCGGCCCTGATGTACCCCCGCCTGGGCCGTGCAAAAAACGGAGTATTCAGCACCGCGAGCTCTGCCGGTGCCGCTGCGGCTGAGTAACGTTACGGAGATTGACGTCATTTTGGGCTCCGGTACGGCGCGAAGTACGCCCATTTGTCCCAACGGGGTTTGCCCACCGACCAAAACCGCCCGCTGAAGGCGTTCTTGGGACCAATAAGGTATGTCCGGCGCGTATGCAGCCACCCTGGCCTGCTGAATACTCCCAAAAATGCACGGTGCTCCCCAGGGGACCCGTGCGCGCAGCGAAAACCATGCACATGTCGCTATCCGCATCGCCATTTTGCTGCACTGACTTTTCTGAATGCCGGGACCGAATTAGTTAACCTGGCTCCCGTGTGGCTCCGGAGGGGCGGGGCATAAGGTTTATAATGAGTTACGCACGAGCCGAAGGCCACTTAATGTGGCCTTCGTGCGAGCAGGACTGCCCGAGCAGGAAACCTTATGCCCCGCCCCTCCGGAGCCATACGGGAGCCACCGCTAAGTTATCCACCGGCATTCAGAAAATCTAAGTGCCAAAAAATAAGATTTTTTGACTCCGTGTTGTATAACCCGCCATTCGTGGGTACCATTCAACGCGTACGCAAACAAAAAGGGTTAACCCGCGCGGCATGACCGCGCGGCCCAAAAAGGAGGAAACAAGCATGTCGTCTTTGAAGCCGCTTGCAGATCGCGTCCTGGTCAAGCCCGACGAGGCCGAGCAGAAGACCGCTTCTGGCCTGTACATCGCCAGCAACGCTCAGGAGAAGCCGCAACGCGGCACCATCGTTGCCGTTGGCGCCGGTAAGGTCAACGACAAGGGCGAGCGCATCCCCATGGACGTTCAGGTCGGCGACGTTGTCATCTACGGTAAGTTTGGTGGCAACGAGGTCAAGGTCGACGGCGAGAAGTATCTGCTCATGCGCGCCGACGACATCTACGCCGTCGTCGAGGCCTAGTCTCGTCAGAATCTCTGATTCGTCTTTGAACGCGTCCGCCGCATAGGACTCGGAAGCGGCGACGCGAGTCACATTTCTTTTGGAGGATTACCTACCATGGCAAAGAACATTACGTTCAACACCGATGCCCGCGCCAAGCTCGCCAAGGGCGTCAACACTCTGGCCGACGCCGTTACCGTCACCATGGGCCCCAAGGGCCGTTACGTCGCTCTGCAGCGCGCGTTCGGTGCCCCGACCATCACCAACGACGGCGTTTCCGTCGCTAAGGAGATCGAGCTCGAGGACAACATCGAGAACATGGGCGCTCAGCTGGTGAAGGAGGTCGCCACCAAGACCAACGACACCGTGGGTGACGGCACCACCACCGCAACCCTGCTCGCCCAGGCTATCGTCAACGACGGTCTGCGTAACGTCGCCGCCGGCGCCAACCCGCTGGCCATCCGTCGCGGCATCGACAAGGCTGTAAACGCTGCCGTCGCCGAGATGAAGAAGCAGGCCAAGCCGGTCGAGACCAAGGAACAGATCGCTTCCGTCGGTACCATCTCCGCCGGTGACCCCGAGGTCGGCGAGAAGATCGCCGAGGCCATGGAGGTCGTGGGTAAGGACGGCGTCATCACCGTCGAGGATTCCCAGACGTTCGACATTACCATCGACACCGTCGAGGGCATGCAGTTCGACAAGGGCTATGTCTCCGCTTACTTCGTCACGGACAACGACCGCATGGAGGCCGTGATGAAGGATCCGTACATCCTCATCACCGACCAGAAGATCTCCAGCGTTCAGGACATCATGCCTGTTCTCGAGGCTGTCCAGCGCGCCGGCCGTGGCCTGCTCATCATCGCTGAGGACATCGACGGCGAGGCTCTGCCGACCCTGGTCCTCAACAAGATCCGTGGCGCCCTCAACGTCTGCGCCGTCAAGGCCCCGGGCTACGGCGATCGCCGCAAGCGCATCCTCGAGGACATCGCCGTCCTCACCGGTGGCCAGGCCGCTCTGGACGAGCTGGGCGTGAAGGTCGCTGACATCACCGCCGATATGCTCGGTACTGCTAAGTCCGTCACCATCTCCAAGGACAACACCGTCGTCGTCGGCGGCGCTGGCTCCAAGGAGGCCATCGACGCCCGCATCGCTCAGATCAAGGGCGAGATGGAGAACACCACCTCTGACTTCGACCGCGAGAAGCTCCAGGAGCGCCTGGCCAAGCTCTCCGGTGGCGTTGCCGTCATCAAGGTCGGCGCTGCTACCGAGTCCGAGCTCAAGGAGATCAAGCACCGCGTCGAGGATGCCCTGCAGGCTACCCGCGCTGCTGTCGAGGAGGGCATCGTCGCCGGCGGCGGCGTCGCCTTCATGGACGCCGCTCCTGCGCTCGACGCTGTCGAGATCGACGACCCCGAGGAGAAGATCGGCGTCGACATCGTCAAGAAGGCTCTGACCGCTCCGGTCGCCACCATCGCCAAGAACGCTGGCTTTGAGGGCGCTGTCGTGGTCGACAAGGTTGCCGAGCTGCCTGCTGGCCAGGGTCTCAACTCTGCCAACGGCGAGTGGGGCGACATGATCGAGATGGGCGTCCTCGACCCCGTCAAGGTCAGCCGCGTCACCCTGCAGAACGCTGCTTCTGTCGCCAGCCTGATCCTCATCACCGAGGCTACCGTCTCCGATGTGCCCAAGAACACTCAGCTTGAGGACGCTATCGCTGCTGCTACCGCTGGTCAGCAGGGCGGCGGTATGTACTAAGGCCGACAAGGTCTAGAACTCCCACCGGGAATCCGGGGGCGGGACGGGGACTTCTCTCCGGAACGTCCTC